>NZ_FNYM01000021.1:0-111972 GCF_900108985.1 Achromobacter sp. NFACC18-2
TGGTGCACCACTCGGATCGAGGAATCCAGTATTGCTCAACGTACTACCAGCGCCTGCACGCGCGGCACGGCATCCGTTGCTCAATGACTGACGGCTACGACTGCTACCAGAATGCCTTGGCAGAACGGGTCAACGGCATCCTGAAGGGAGAGTTGTTGCTCCACAGGCCCGCTGATCTGGCCCAAGCCCGGCTCATGGTCAAGCAGTCCGTCGATATCTACAACACCGAGCGACCGCACCTGTCCCTACAATGCAAAACACCCGATGAAGTTCATCGGGTGTTCAGTCCGTAGCCTGCTACGGATACCGTGCCGTAGGTGTCAACCTATGGCAGGACGGGTCACAGGCGTGCCTGGCGCGCTACGGATGGGATTGCGGGATCCCGTAGAACGGCGAGCCGCTTAGCGGGTGGCGGGCGGGTAGTCGAGCTCGCCGAAGGTGTATTCGCCGTTGACTTTGGCTTGTTGAAGCTGGGCGCGCACGTCCTGTTCGGTCAGGCTGGAGGTGTGAGGCTGCGCCGCGGGATAATCCAGCTCGCCGAAAGCGTATTGGCCGCTGAGCTTGGCTTCTTGCAGTTCGGCTGCGACCTGGGCGCGGGATTTGGATTGTTCATCGCCAGCTGCGTGAGCGCCGGCACTTGCCAAGGCCAGGGAAAAAAACAGCGTCGTGGCCAGTATTTTCATAAGTGAGACCTCCAGATTGTTTTAAATGAGACCGAGCCCGGCGGCCTTCTGTCGTGGTCCATCTGTTGATTCCGATGGCCAGGCGCTGGACGCCAAAATCTCGGCAAAGACCCGCACGGGATGAAATCACCTCCCACGTTCGCGAAAAATCGAAGGGTTTCGAAAATTTGCAATGCAGAATTACGAAGCCAAGGCGCCCTCCACCAGCAAAGCGACGCTCAATCCTGAAGCGGGCGCTAAATCAGCACGCAGTGCCCCCCTTGACGCAGGCTCTCCATCAAGCGCGCAGCGGCCTCCCCCTGACGCGACTCATTGCGTAAGCGCTGCCAGGCCGCCCGCGCGGCCGACGCAGCGCGGGCCACGCAAGATCTTCCTGCCAGCTCAAAACGCCAAGAAGAACGCCAAGAAAACCACCCGTCCCAGCGCTCGAGGCCATTCAACAACGCAAGCCTGGTGTGGCCGTGCCCCCCAGCGCGCGGGGCGTCGATAAGCCCAACGGAATCCGAAGGAATCGCCGCAGGCGATGACGAGGATGAGGCAGGGGAAGTCCGGAGCGAAGGCTCCGGACCGCAATCGTGGCCCCGCGCGCTGGGGGGCGCGGCCGCGCCGGGCGGCTAAAGAACCCGCGCTCGCCCCAGCCACTCATGCACACAAAAAAGGGACCGCGGCTCGCGCCCCGGTCCCTCCGCTACTGCTACTGCTACTGCTACTGCTACTGCGCTACTGCACCTGCTGACTACAACTACCAACTGCATCACAGCAACTTCAACTTCAACTTCAACTTCAACTTCGACTTCAACTTCGACTTCAACTTCAACTACTACTACTTCAACCGCCGCTGTACCGCCGAAAATACCGGCCTCAGGCCATGATGCCACCCGAGGCCGGCCGGGCTACAGCAAGCAGCTCACCGGCTGATCGGCGGGTACTCGAGCTCGCCGAACGTGTATTGACCGCTGGCCTTCGCTTGCGCCAGTTCCGCCTGGACATCGGCGCGCGACTTGGCGCTGCCGGTCGCCGCGGCGACGGGGGGGTATTCCAGTTCACCGAAGGTGTATTGGCCGCTGACCTTGGCTTGCTGCAACTGAGCCTGCACTTCCTGCGCGCTCAGGCTGGTCGTCTGGGGCAGGGCGGGCGGATAGTCCAGCTCGCCGAACGTGTATTGGCCGCTCGCCTTCGCTTGTTGCAGCTCGGTCGCCACCTGGGCGCGGCTCTTCGCTTGTTCGACGCCTGCGGCTTGCGCGCCGGCTCCGGCCAGGGCCAGGGATAGGAAAAGGGTAGTGGCTAGGGTTTTCATGGTGAGACCTCCAATTCGTCATTAGGTGGGACCGAATCCGGCGGCACTCCGTCGTGGTTCGTTTGCTGTTCCCGATGACTGAATTGTGCGCGTCATCCCACCTGGGATAAACCCTGATTCCTTGAAAACATCTTTCCAAATAACCGAGTAATCGGAACTTGGGGCCAAAATTCACCCATTATTGGCATGGTCATGGCCCCTGCCGCCCATGACAGGCGCTTTCCCCACCCCTCATCATGCAAAAAAACCCCTGCCGAAGCAGGGGTTTATCCAGCAGCCAAGCCAGCCCGTATCAGGGCTTGGCAGACTTCTTGAAGTCGCCAGCCAGCGCCGTGCTGAATCCTTCCGGACGCAGATACTTGCGCAGCGCCGAATTCACGGATTCCGGCGTCAAGGCGGCAATCTTCTTGTCCATCTCCGCGGACCAGGCAAACGTGCGGCCCCGATCCAGATAGTCCACCCACGTGCTCGCCAGCACATCATCCTGGGCGCGCGCCAGATTGCGATAGTTCAGCAGCGCCGTGATGCCTTCCGTGATTTCCTTGTCCGAAAAGCCGTCCTTCAGCGCCCGCGCCAGTTCCTCGTTGACCGCCTTCTCCAGGCGTTCACGATTCTGCGGCGCATAGATGGCATAGATGCTCCAGCTGGCCGACGGCTCGAACGACGACACCGACAGCGAACTGCGCACGTTGTAGGACAGGCCCTCCGTCTCGCGCACCCGGTTCCACAGGCGTGACGTCTCCGAGGCGCCGAACAGGTAATTGGCCAGATACAGCGCCGCGTAATCCGCGTCCGTGTCCTGCAGCTTCAGCGGCAGGCGCGACAGATAGAACGCATTGGCCTTGTCCGGCGTATTGATGTCGAACTGCTTGGGCGGCACGTCGCGGTACGGATTGGGCACACGGGTGTAGGCCGGCGCCTTCTTCCAGCCGGCAAGGCCCGTGCTGAGGGCCTTTTCGACGGCCTGCGGCTCGAAATCGCCCACGGCGGAAAACTCGATGTCCCCCGCGCCATAGAACTGGGCATGGAACTTGGCCAGCGCCTCGCGGTTCATCGCGCGCACGCCCGCCAGCGACTCCTCGAAGGTGGGCACATAGCGCAGGTCGTCCGCAGGCCACGGATTGTCGTGGCGGGCCAGGGTGCGGCCAGCCAGAGCCGAGGGTTCGGTCATGGCGTTCTGGATCGACGTTTCAAGCTGGCGCTGGTATTCCTCGACCTGTTCCTTCGGGAAGCTGGCGTTGCGGATGATCTCCAGCGCCAGCGCCGTCAGTTCAGGCAGGTTCTCGCCCTTGGTCGACATCGCCACCTTGAGCGTCGTGCCGCCGCCGCTGAACCCCAGCTCGGCCTGCAGCTTGTCCAGCCGGTCCTGGATGTCCTGGCGCGACAGCTTGTCCGTGCCGCGCAGCAGCAGATCGGCCGCCGCGCTCGAATTCACGCGCTGGCCCAGCAGGTCCTTCTCGTTGCCGAACTGGATCAGCATCTGCGCCTGCACGCGGCTGCCTCGCGTCGCCTTGGGCAGCAGCGCCAGCTTGACCGGGCCATTGGGCAGTTCCAGCGTCTTGCGCTGGGTGAGCTTGTCGATGTTTTCAGGCGAGGGATCGAACGCCGAAGCGGCCTTGAAATCCGGATCGCCCTTGTAGTCCTTGAACACCGCGCTCAGGTCCACGCGCTGGGTCTGCGGCGCGCGCTCGGGCTTTTCCGTGGGGATGTAGCGGCCCTCGACGCGGTTGCTCTGCACCAGATAGGTCGTCGCGGCCTTTTGCACCTCGGCCAGCGTCGCCTGGCGCGCGCGGTCGCGCTGCAGGAAGAAGAGACGCCAGTCGCCCGCGGCGATGGCCTCGGACAGCGCCACGCCCACCTGTTCGGGATCGCTGTACGTCTGCTCCCAGGCGGTCAGCCACTTGCTGCGCGCGCGGTCCAGCTCCTGCTGCGTGAAGGGCTTCTTGTCCAGGGACTCCAGCGTGCCCGTCAGCGCCTTCATTGCCGCGTCCAGGTCCTTGCCTGGCGTCAGTTGGGCGGCGAACATCGCCAGCCCCGGGTCCAGGTTTTCCATCGTGAAACCGAACACGCCCGAGGCCAGCTTGGTCGGGACCAGCGCATGGTAAAGGCGGCCCGACGGCGTGTCGGACAGGATCGTGGTGGCCAGGTCGAACGGCACGAAATCAGGGCTGGCGCCCGCCGGGATGTGGTACATCGCCGCCACCAGCGGCGTGCCGCCCGTGCGGCGCAGCGTCACCGAGCGCTCGCCGTCCTGCACCGGTTCCACCGTGTACTCGGGCGGCAGCTTGCGGTCGGGCTTGGGCAGCTTGCCCAGCGTGGCCTCGATGTCCGCCAGCGTCGTCTGCGGATCGAACTTGCCCGCCACGATCAGCACGGCGTTATCGGGCTGGTAGTACTCGTGATAGAAGGCGCGGAGCTGGCCGATGTCCACGTTCTCGACGTCGGAACGCGCGCCGATCGTGTTCTTGCCGTAGCTGTGCCACTGGAACGCCGCTGCCTGCATCTTCTGCATCAGGATACGGAACGGATTGTTCTCGCCGCTTTCCATTTCGTTGCGGACCACGGTCATTTCCGAGTCCAGGTCTTCCTTGGCGATCAGCGAATTGACCATCGCGTCGGCCTGCCAGCCCAGATACCACTTCAGCGTCTCGGGATTGGCCGCGAAGCTGGCGAAATAATTGGTGCGGTCGCTGGAGGTCGAGCCGTTGGCCTGCAGGCCGCGGCGCGAGAACTCGCCCATGGCGTTGCGGGTGGTCGAGGTGCCCTTGAACAGCATGTGCTCCAGCAGGTGCGCCATGCCGGTCTGGCCGTAGTTCTCATTGCGAGAGCCCACCAGGTACGTCATGTTGACCGTGGTGGACGGCTTGGATTCGTCGGGCACCAGCAGCACCCGCAGGCCATTGGCCAGCCGATATTCGGTAATGCCTTCGATCGAGGCGGCCTCCGTGACGCCCGCCGGCAGGCTGGCGGCCCCGGCCTGGAAGGCCAGGAAGGAGGAAAACAGCAGCACGCCCAATGGGCGTGGCAGCTTCGACAGGGACAGGCGCATGGCGGATCATTCCTTTGGCATGGCAGAATCCGTTGGAGTGTATACGTTGGCAATGGTTCAGGCGGGCCTGCCGGCCGCCCTGGACGCGGCGCGCCGGCGCCGGCCGCAATCTGAGGAAGCCCCTATGTCCCTGACCGTGGAAGTTGAAACGTCGCGCCTCGTGCTGCGGCAATGGCGGGCCGCCGACCGCGAGCCGTTTGCCGCGCTCAACGGCGATCCGCAGGTGACGCAGTTTCTGCTGCCTCTCACGGCGCAGGAGAGCGATGCCCTGGCCGACCGGCTGGCGGCGGGCATCGACGAGCACGGCTGGGGGTTCTGGGCGGTGGAAGCGCCGGGCGTGGCGCCCTTCATCGGCTTCGTGGGCATCAAGCCCCTGGCGAGCAGCCTGCCGTTCGGGCCGGGTGTGGAGATCGGCTGGCGCCTCGCCCAGCCATTTTGGGGACGGGGCTACGCCAGCGAGGCGGCCGACGCGGCGCTGCGCGTGGGCTTCGAACAGGTCGGGGCGGATGAAATCGTCGCGTTCACGGCCACCGGCAACCAGCGGTCCCGTGCGGTGATGGACCGCCTGGGCATGACGGCCGACGCCGGCAGCTTCGACCATCCCGCCGTCCCGGCCGGACATCCGCTGCGCGCGCATGTCCTGTATCGCATTGCCCGAGCCAACTGGCGCCGCCAGCGGGACGGCGACGGCGCCCGCGACGGCGAGATATTCCCGGCCGCTTAAGGGGCACTGGGGGGGGGCGCCGGGGTGGCACCGGGGGTGGCACCGGGCTGCGCCAAGCCGCGCCAACTGGCATGCTGCGATGCGGCAGACCCGTTTTCCCTGGGGATTTGAACCCGTCCGGGGCGCGGGTGTAAGCTCTTAAGGACGAATTCGCTGTTGTTGACGGGATGCGCGACGGCCGTCTTACCGGCTTCCCGTCCAACGCCAGACGCCGCCGCAGCGCGGCGCCGGTGCTTGTCGTTCGCGCCTTCGCCGCCGGCATCCTGCCGGCGCATTCTACGGAGGAACGACCCATGCTGACCGAGCTCGTCACGCGTGCCTTGTCCCAATTGACCGGCAACGCCCTTAGCGGCGATGGCATCAAAGGACAGTTTCAATACGCATATGCCAGTGATGACGGCCAATACGTGGCCATATTGACCCATGACCTGACCACGTACGTGGTGGACTTGAATACGCAGCGGTATTTCGCGGAGTGTGGGGGATCGCCCCGCGGATTTGCCGGCCATGTGCTTGAAATGGAGGGCGCCTCCGCGCGCACCCATCCGTGGCCCGCCGCGCAGGATTTGTTCGACCTGGATATGGACGCCGATGAACTGGCCTGGCGGCAATGCCCAGGGTTGCGCCACACGGCGCAAAACGTCCAACGATCTGTGGAGAGCCGCGCCGCCTGAGAGTGGCCAGAAGCGGCAACACCTCACTGAACCGGCGTCCTCGCCGGTTTTTTTTGTCTGTGGCGGCCGCGCCGCATTTTTGCCCTGCGCCGGGCGCACCGTCCGCCGCACTGGCTAAAATCCCGGGCATGAACACGCCCGCCGAACTCCACGCCCCGCAAGGCGCCGCATTGGTCGACTGCACGCACGCGCGCCATGCCGACCAGATCCTGGCCATCTTCAATGACGCCATTGCCACGTCTACCGCGCTCTACGACTACAAGCCGCGGCCCCGTGAGGCCATGCAGGGGTGGTTCCAGGCCAAGCAGCAGGGCGGCTTTCCGGTCGTGGGACTGGAGAACGAGGCCGGCGAACTGATGGCGTTCGCCAGCTACGGCACGTTCCGCGCGTGGCCCGCCTACAAGTATTCCGTCGAGCACTCGGTGTACGTGGATGCGCGCTTTCGGGGGCGCGGGCTGGGCGAAGCGCTGATGCGCGTGCTGATCGAACGGGCGCGCGCCAATGGGGTGCATGTCCTGATCGGCGGCATCGACGCGTCCAACCAGGGGAGCATCCGGTTGCACGAAAAACTGGGCTTCGTGCACGCCGGCACCATTCGCGAGGCGGGCTTCAAGTTCGGGCGCTGGCTTGACCTGGCGTTCTATCAGCTCACGCTGGACTCGCCGGAAAACCCGGTGGACGGCTGATCGGCCGAATCCGTGCAGGGCCCCGCCTTTACTTGGACAGCATCCGCATCGCCTGCTCCAGGCCGGCGACCGTCACGGGATACATGCGGTCCTGCATGATGTCGCGCATCAGCGCGATGGACTGGCGGTACTGCCACGAGGCCGTGGGCTCGGGATTCAGCCAGACCGACTTGGGCCAGGCGTCCAGCAGCCGGCGCATCCATTCGGCGCCCGGTTCCTTGTTGTAGTGCTCGACGGACCCCCCGGGCTGCAGGATTTCGTAGGGGCTCATGGTGGCGTCGCCCACGATGATCAGGCGCCAGTCGGGGTTGTACTTGCGCAGCACGTCCCAGGTGTCGAAGCGCTCGCTCTGGCGGCGGCGGTTGCTTTGCCACAGGCTTTCGTACGGGCAGTTGTGGAAGTAGTACACCTCCAGGTTGCGGAACTCGCTGCGGGCCGCGGAGAACAGTTCTTCGACGCGGCCGATGTGGTCGTCCATGCTGCCGCCCACGTCCAGCAGCATCAGCACCTTGACCGTGTTGTGGCGCTCCGGGACCATGCGCAGGTCCAGGTGGCCGGCATTGCGCGCGGTGCTGGCGATGGTGTCGTCCAGGTCCAATTCCATGTCGGCGCCTTCGCGCGCGAAGCGGCGCAGCCGCCGCAGGGCTACCTTGAAGTTGCGCGTGCCCAGTTCCACCTGGTCGTCGTAGTCCTTGAACTGGCGCATGTCCCAGACCTTGACCGCCGTGCGGTTGCCGGTCGACGCGCCGCCCACGCGGATGCCTTCGGGGTGGTAGCCGCCGTTGCCGAAGGGCGAGGTGCCCCCGGTGCCGATCCATTTGCTGCCGCCCGCGTGGCGTTCCTTCTGCTCGTCCAGGCGCTCCTTGAAGAGCTCCATGAGCTTGTCCCAGCCGTGCTTTTGGATGGCGGCCTTGTCTTCGGGCGACAGGCTTTTTTCGAACTGCTTGATCAGCCAGTCGAGCGGGATCTCCTTGCCCGCCGGCAGCGCGGCCTCGATGCCCCGGTAATAGGCGCCAAACGCCTTGTCATAGCGGTCGTAGAGCGACTCGTCCTTGACCAGCGTGGCGCGCGCAAGAAAGTAGAACTCGTCCAGCGTGGGCGACATCAGGTCCTGGCGCAGGGCATCCACCAGCGTCAGGTATTCCTTGACCGAGACGGGCAGCTTGTGCGCCCTGAGGTGGTAGAAGAAGTCGATCAGCATGTGCGGGCCGCCCGTGGATGCCGGATCAGCGGCGCTGGCCGCCGCGCGTCATGGCAGCCAGGCGTTCGAGCAAATGCACGTCCTGCTCGTTCTTGAGCAGCGCGCCGGCCATCATGGGCACGGCCGTGGCGGCGTGCGCGTCGATCTGCGCGGCCGAGACGTCCTCGGCCAGCAAGAGGCGCAGCCAGTCCAGCAGTTCGGAGGTGGAGGGCTTTTTCTTCAGGCCGGGCGCATCGCGCAGCGCGAAGAACGTGTCCAGCGCGGCACGCAGCACGTCCTGCTTCAGGTCGGGGTAGTGGACGGCCACGATGTCGCGCATCGTGTCGCGGTCCGGGAAGCGGATGTAGTGGAAAAAGCAGCGGCGCAGGAAGGCGTCGGGCAGGTCTTTTTCGTTGTTGGAGGTGATGATGACCAGCGGACGGTGGCGCGCGGCGATGGTCTCGCGCGTTTCGTACACGTGGAACTCCATGCGGTCCAGCTCGCGCAGCAGGTCATTGGGGAATTCGATGTCGGCCTTGTCGATTTCGTCGATCAGCAGCACCACCGGCTCATGCGACTGGAACGCCTGCCACAGCGTGCCCTGCACGATGTAGTTGCGGATGTCGCGGACCTTTTCGTCGCCAAGCTGCGAATCGCGCAGGCGCGACACCGCGTCGTATTCGTACAGGCCCTGGTGCGCCTTGGTGGTGGATTTGATGTGCCATTGCAGCAGCGGCCGTCCCAGCGCGCGGGCGACTTCTTCGGCCAGCATCGTCTTGCCGGTGCCGGGCTCGCCCTTGATCAGGAGCGGGCGCTGCAAGGTGAGGGCGGCGTTGACGGCGAGCTTGAGGTCATCGGTGGCGACGTAGGTGTCGGTGCCATCGAAGCGGACTGGCTTGGCGGATGAGGCGGTCTGGGCTGCGGGCATGGTCTGATGGCTTCTGTGGTTTGATGGGGATCAACACTAACGCAAGGTATTAATCCTGAGCAATTATCGTACAATCAGGCGGTTTTGCTTTGGGTTCCACCCGCAACGTGTTTGCAGAGGGCCTTTTCGTGTGAGCAGGCCCTAGTCCTTAGCCATACCAAGAAGAGTCATTCCAATGAAGTTGCGAACCTCTCTGAAGTACACGGTTTCCGTGTTGGCCACGATGGCATCCTGTGCGATCGCCGGCCAGGCTGTTGCTGCAGACGCAGCGCCGGTCGGTAATGCCCAGAACGCCCGCGACAAGGTCTCCATGTGCATCGGTTGCCATGGCATCCCGGGCTACAAGGCGACGTTTCCCGAGCTGTACCATGTTCCGATGATTGCTGGCCAGAACGCCAAGTACATCGAAACCGCCCTCAACGAGTACAAGAAAGGCGCGCGCAGCCATCCCACGATGGACGCCATTGCCGGCAGCCTGTCCGACCAGGACATCGCCGACCTGGCCGCGTACTACTCGAATCTCAAATAAGGGGGCAAAACCATGAATCGCACCATGCTTGCCCTTGCGGGCGCGACCCTGGCCATCTCGGGCGCAGCCGCCCAGGCGCAGGACCTGGCGGCCGGCAAGGCCGTCTTCGAAAAATTCAATTGCGCATCCTGCCACGGCGCCGATGCCAAGACCGCGGTGGATCCCGCGTATCCCACGCTGGCCGGCCAGCATGCCGACTATCTGGCCCATGCGCTGAAGGCCTACAAGCGCGGCGCCTCCGGCAGCGCGGCCACGGCCAATGTGCGCAAGAACCCCATCATGGGCGCCTTCGCCACGCAACTGTCCGACCAGGACATCTCCAACGTGTCGGCCTGGCTGGCATCGCTGCCCAGCGACCTGGGTGTGCGCCGCTGAGGCAGGCGCACGCCAAGGCAGGCGCAAGGCGCCGGCCCATCATGAAAACCCTCGGAAACGAGGGTTTTTATTTGCCCGCAGGGCAGGGCTTCAGAGACTGGCGCGGCGGCGAATCAGATCGATGTAGGTGTCGCTGTCCAGCGGCGTGCCCAGGCGTTGCGCTTCCCAGACCACCTGCCCCAGGCATTCCATGATTTCATGGGCGGCGTGGTGCGCGTCCGAGCGTGCGGTGAGCTGCTGGTAGGCCTGGCGGATGCCGGGCGGATGGTCGATCGACAACTGTTCCGCGATGGCCAGGTGCATGGACAGGTGCAGGAAAGGATTGGTCCGGCCTTTTTCCACGGCGTATTCGGTGGCCATGGCTTCCGGGCTTTCGAGGTCGGCGTGGTATTCCGGGTGTTCGATGATCCAGTCCAGCGCGATGGCCTCGAGCGGGGTCAGCACCTCGCTGGCGCGATGCTTGCGCCAGGTTTCGATAAAGAATTCGCGGACTTGGTCGCGGGAGGGATTGAACATCGGGAGGGGGCCAAAAGCAGGATGTGGTCGCATTATTTTACCGCCCCATGGGGACCGCCGGTTTCGCCCGCCGCTTTGCGATATAGAATGGGTTGCTATCCGCCATCCGGTGTGCGGTTCGCAGGAGGCGGTACGACCCGCGGAATCGGACGCTGTCCGATTCTGGCGCGTGCAGAAAAACCACCCGGAGCAAATGGAGCATTCATGTCCTACCAACATATCAAGGTTCCCGCCGGCGGCCAGAAAATCACGGTCAACGCCGATTTCTCGCTGAACGTGCCTGACCAGCCCATCGTCCCCTTCATCGAAGGCGATGGCACGGGCGCCGACATCACCCCCGTGATGATCAAGGTCGTCGACGCGGCGGTGCAGAAGGCCTACGGCGGCAAGCGCAAGATCCATTGGATGGAGGTCTACGCCGGCGAAAAGGCCACCAAGGTCTACGGTCCGGACGTGTGGCTGCCCGACGAAACCCTGGAAGTCGTCAAAGACTACGTGGTTTCCATCAAGGGGCCGCTGACCACGCCGGTTGGCGGCGGCATCCGGTCGCTGAACGTGGCGCTGCGCCAGCAGCTCGACCTGTACGTGTGCCTGCGCCCCGTGGCGTACTTCAAGGGCGTGCCGTCCCCGGTGCGCGAACCCGAAAAGACCAACATGGTGATCTTCCGCGAGAACTCGGAAGACATCTACGCCGGCATCGAATACATGGCCGAAAGCGAGCAGGCCAAGGAACTGATCCAGTTCCTGCAGACCAAGCTCGGCGTGAAGAAGATCCGCTTCCCCAACACCTCGTCCATCGGCATCAAGCCCGTGTCACGCGAGGGCACGGAGCGCCTGGTGCGCAAGGCCGCCCAGTACGTCATCGACAACGACCGCTCGTCGCTGACGCTGGTGCACAAGGGCAACATCATGAAGTTCACCGAAGGGGGCTTCCGCGACTGGGGCTATGAGCTCCTGCAGAAGGAATTCGGCGCGCAACTGATCGACGGCGGCCCGTGGTGCAAATTCAAGAATCCGAAGACCGGCCGCGAGGTCATCGTCAAGGACGTGATTGCCGACGCCTTCCTGCAGCAGATCCTGCTGCGCCCGGCCGAATACGACGTCATCGCCACCCTGAACCTGAACGGCGACTACATCTCTGATGCGCTGGCCGCGCAGGTGGGGGGCATCGGCATCGCCCCGGGTGCGAACCTGTCCGATTCCGTGGCCATGTTCGAAGCCACCCACGGCACGGCGCCCAAGTACGCCGGCAAGGACTACGTGAACCCCGGTTCCGAGATCCTGTCCGCCGAAATGATGCTGCGTCACATGGGCTGGACCGAAGCCGCCGACCTCATCATCTCCAGCATGGAAAAGTCCATCCAGTCCAAGAAGGTCACGTATGACTTTGCCCGCCTGCTCGAAGGCGCGACGCAGGTGTCGTGCTCGGGCTTTGGCCAGGTGATGATCGAAAACATGTAATCCGCGGCCAGGGCCGTCGCGCGAGGCTGTCCGCCCCGCGCACCCGGCCTGGTCCCGCATGTTCCGCCAAACCCGCCCGCCGTCATGGCGGGCGGGTTTTGTCTAACCGACCGGCATGACGCGCGACGCGCGTGCTCAGTTTTTTCCAGGTTGATTGTTGTGCCCCGAATGTATGTAACCCTGGCCGCCTGGCTGGTGCTGCTGATGCCCGCCCTGGCGTTGACCAGTCCGGTAGGCGGCCCCGCCGTGCTGTACCTGAGCGCGCTGATCGCGCTTTTCGCCATCGCCGCGAATGCGGTCAGGCGCTATGAGCCCATGGACTTGCGGGCGCTATGGCCCATGGCGTTGGCGTTGCTGTCGCCCCTTGCCTGTATGCTGATCACGTCCTCGGTGCTGGGCGTGTGGAGCAATTCCGAACTCGAAAAACTGCTGCGCTTTGCGCTGGCGCTGCCCGTGCTGTGGCTGCTGCTGCGCGCGCCGCAACGGCTGCTGCGCCACGTCGAATGGACCCTGCTCGCGGGGGCGCTGGCGGGTTCCGGGCTTCTGATTTTCACGATGATGACCGGCGGCCGCGGGGCGGTGGTCGAGGTTGGCGGACGCTACAACGCCGTGGCCTTTGCCAACATGGTGCTGCTGTTCGGCAGCATGACCCTGCTGTCGCTCGGCTGGGGGCCCGGATCGCGATGGCCGCGCCTCGAGACCGGCCTGAAGCTGCTGGCCGCGGCCCTGGCCGTGTGCGCCACATGGATGTCCGAAACCCGCAGCAGCTGGATGCTGCTGCCCATCCTGGGACTGGTGTTCCTGCTGGGCCTGCGCAATTGGCGGCGGCGCCACAAGGTGTACTGCGCGCTGGCCGTGGGCGTGGCGCTGGCGGCCAGCGCGGCCGCCATCTGGAACTACAGCAGCCGCATGCAGGAGATCACCCACGACGTGCAGGGCTTTGCCACGTCGGCCAATCGCGACACCTCGTTCGGCATCCGGCTGCAACTGTGGCATGCCTCGATCCTGATGTTCGAAAAGAGCCCGATCGTCGGCATCGGCCCCAGCAAGTTCCGCGAAGAGCTGCGCGTGCTGCAGGGGCAGGGCATCGTGACACAGGAGGTCGTGGATGGATTTGGCGAGCCCCACAATGATCTGCTGGCGGCCCTGGCCGGTTACGGCCTGCTGGGCCTGCTGAGCATGCTGACGCTGTACCTGCTGCCGGCGGCCATCTTCTTCCGGCGCCTGGCCAGCGACGACCGGGTCATCCGCGTGGGGGCGCAGATGGGGCTGCTCTTCTGCCTGGGTTATTGCGCCTTCAGCCTGACCGAGATGATGTTCCGCAACATGCGCAGCGTGCCGACCTACGCGCTGATCACGGTGGCGCTGATTGCATTGACCACGGCGCGTACGCCACGCGCCGACCGCCCCGGGCCGTAGGCGGCGCGGGCGCAAGGCCCGCCGTCCGGCTTCCCGACAACGCAAGGCGCGACCCGCCTTGCGTTTTTTTATTGGCATTGGATTTGAGCTAGATCAAAGTGACTAGTTAATTCTTATCAAAACAACGTTTGAAACGGTATGCTGGCCGACCTTTGTAAATAAAACGTCATATTTCGCAGTGATTTGTTTCGGCTGTGGAATGCAGAAGAGAGTCGATGAGTCGTTCCAGCTTGCGTAGGGAATTGTTGTGGTTCGTGTTTGCCATCGGCGCCGCCGTCCTGGCGCTGGGCGTATGGGACGCCTGGCAGCGCCGCGCCGAGATGGTGGATGACCGCAAGGCGGCGTTGCGCCACGTGCTGGATCTGGCGGCGGGCATCGTGCGCGACGGCAAGCAGCGGGTGCGGGAGGGCGTGCCCCTGGCCGAGGCCAAGCGCGATGCCGCGCGTCAGCTGTCGCAGATGCGATACGGCGAGGACGGGTACGTGGGCGCCTTTGGCGATGACTACGCGCTGCTGATCCATCCCGACGCCAAGCTGGTCGGCACCAACGTGCGGGGCATCCGCGACAGCGACGGCCAGCCGCTCTTCGAAAACCTGTATGCGCAGGGCAAGGCGGGCGGGGGCTACGTGCGCTACCTGTTCCCGCGCCCCGGCGCCGACGACGCGCTGCCCAAGATCACCTACGCGGCCTACGACCCGGACTGGGGCTGGCTTATGTTCACGGGCCTGTACGTGGACGACGTCGACGCGGCCTTCTACGGCACGCTTTGGCGGCAGGGCAGCGTGACGCTGGGCCTGCTGGCCCTGGTGCTGGCGGCGGCGCTGCGCTTTTTCAGCACGCACATCCTGCGGCCGCTGGACGAAGCGGTGGCGGTGTGCGAGCGCGTGGCCAACGGCGATCTGTCCAGCGCCATCTCGCGCCATCACCGGGGCGAGATCGGCCAGTTGTTCGACGCGATGGCGCGGATGCAGCAACGCCTGGACACGGCGGTGCGCAGCATCGTGCATTCCACCGCGTCGATCGCGGCCGCTTCCCGCCAGATCGCCGCAGGCAGCATGGACCTGTCCGATCGCACGGAAAAGCAGGCGGCCGCCCTGGAACAGACGGCGGCCAGCGTGGAAGAAATCACCGCGACCGCGCGGCAGAGCGCCGAGCACGTGCGCGAGGTCAGTGCGCTGGCCGGCGAGGCGGCCCGGCTGGCGCAACAGGGCAGCGACGAGACGCAGCACGCCATCGATGCCATGCGCGAGATATCGCGCAGTTCGCAGCGTATCGACGAGATCATCCGGTTGATCGATGAGATCGCATTCCAGACGAATATCCTGGCGCTGAACGCCGCCGTCGAAGCGGCGCGGGCCGGCGAGCAGGGGCGCGGGTTTGCGGTGGTGGCGGGCGAGGTGCGGGCGCTGGCGCAGCGTTCGGCCACGGCGGCCAAGGAGATCAAGACGCTGATCGAAGCGTCGTCCGACTCCGTGACGCGGGGCAGCGAGCGGGTGGAGCAGGCGAGCGCCACGATGGGCAGCGTGCTGGAATCGGCCGCGACCAGCGCGCCGCTGATGCGCGAGATCGCCACGGCGTCCGGCGAGCAGAGCGTGGGGATCGAGCAGATCAACCTCACCGTGACGCACCTGGACGGCGCGACCCAGCAGAACGCGGCGCTGGTGCAGGAGTTTGCCGCCTCGGCGGCCACGCTGCACGACCAGGCGGGAGACCTGGCGCGCGCCGTGTCGATCTTCAGGCTGTCTGCAGCCGGCTGACCGGATCCGGCATCCGCTTCATCGCGCGTTGCAGCCGCGAGCCCAGCTCGCGGCTGGCGGGCGTCATGGGCATGCGCAATTCGTCGGCGATCAGGCCCTGCATGGCGAGCGCGCGCTTGATCGGCGCGGGGTTGGGTTCGCTGAACAGCAGGCGGATCAAGGGAACCAGCGGTTCGAACAGTTCCCGCGCGGCGTGGGCCTGGCCATCGCGCGCAAGCTGCATGATCTCGACGAAGCGCTCGGGATACAGATGCGCGGCCGCCGGTATGGCGCCCCGGCCGCCCGCCAGGAAGTGGTCCAGCAGGGCCAGGTCCTCGCCGCACAGCGCATCCAGGCGGCCGCGCGCGTTCAGCGCGGCCAGCACCGACGGATTGCACTCCTTTACCGCGCCGAAATTCGGCATCGCGGCCAGGGCCTCCATGGTCTCGACCGTCATGGCGACGCCCGCGCGCTTGGGAATGTTGTAGAGAATGATGGGGCGCTCGGTGGCCCAGGCGATCTGGCGGTAATGCCATGCGATGCCGGCTTGCGAGGGGCCCAGGTAATACGGCGGCGGCACCAGGTAGCCGGCGGGCGCGTACCGGTCCAGCCGGCGCACCGCCGCTGCCACGCCGCGCGTGTCGACGCCGCCCACGCCCAGGACCAGCGGCAGCGCATGCGCGTCGCTGGCAATGGCTTCGATCATGTCGATCTTTTCCGGCGTGCCGACCAGGTTGCCCTCGCCGGTGGAACCGAAGAGGACGAGGCCGGCCATGCCGGCATTGCGGTAGTAGCGGGCCAGCGCCTGCGCGGCGTCCAGGTCCACATGGCCGCCGCGCATCGGCGTCACCATGGGCAGCCAGATGCCCTCGAACACGGGTTTGGCGGGCATGTCCATGGCTCAACGCTCCGTCAGGGCGGCGGCGGGCCGCAGCTGGCCGAATTCCGCCCGGGGCAGGCCGCGCATGACGGCACGCATCAGCGCGTCCAGTTCGTCCCGTTCGCATTGCAATTGGAGCGTGCTACGCGCATGGGCGTGGTCCACGGACAGCAGGTACACGCCGATGCGGTCGCCCAGCTCGCGATGCAGCGCCAGGCGCACATTCAGGGCGTCCAGCGTATCGATGCGTACGGTCAGCGCGACCAGGCTGCATCGGGGCTGCGGCGTGGAGGCTGCCGCGGGGGATTGGGACTTGCGATCATGGCGTAGCGGTCGGGGAATCATGGCGGTCGGGGGCGGGGGCCTTGGCAGGCGACCCGAGGGTCCGGTGGTTGGCGACGATTCCACTATAGGAATCGCGCCGTAAAACCTGCCGATAAAAGCGTGCGCGTCGCGTAAAAAACGCGTCAACGCGCGCGGCCCCTCAGAACGTCTTGGTCACCGACAGCAGGCCTGTCGCGCGGCCCATGTCGCGGCCACGGGTGTTGGTGTAGACGGCGCGGTCGGCATTGGTGTCCAGATAGGCGAGCGACACCGACAGCCCATCGCCGAAGTCCTTCGTGAGGCCCAGCTTCCAGTCGGTGTAGGAGCCGTTGTCCACGTTGCGCACGATCTGGCGGCCCACGTGGGCATTGACGGTCAGGCCCCAGAGCCCGGTGTCGAAATTGCCCGACAGGTCGAAATACTGGCTGTACTTGCTGTCGGCAAAGCCGAACAGGTTGGTCAGCGCGATGGAGTACTTGAAGGACATCGGACCATAGCCGATGCCGGCATACAGTTCGGTCGTGTCGGGGCTGGTGTAGCCGGACGGAAAGTCGCCCGGGTAGTAGTACTGCAGCACACCCAGGTCCACGGGCACGCCCTCGACGATGTTGCCCTTGTAGCCGCCGTAGAAATCCATTTCCACGGGGGCGGACACGTCGCTGTTGCTGTCGTCCAGCCAGCTTATGCTGGAGTTCCAGTTGCCGATGTAAAAGCCGCTGGCGTGCGCGAGATCGAAGCCCCCCTGGATGGCGGGCTGGTTGTTGGTCTGCATGAGGCCGCGATAGCGGTACTGGCTGGCGAGCGTGACGTTGGCCGTCAGCGTGTAGCGCGATGCGGTGTCGGCGGCGTCGGCGGCCGGCGGGGCGTCGCTGGCGTGGACCGTGGGAACGATGGCAAGCAGCGCCAGCGCGGCGAGGGTGTTGCGGGACATGGAAGCCTCCAGCTGTTGAACGGACCGCAACAATAGGAGGATCGGCATAAAGCGCGAGTCAAGACACGCGCCCTGCGCGTAAATGGCGCGTCAATGTCCGCGCCAATGCAGCGTATCGCGGCCGCGATCAGCCCGCGAAGCGGTAGCCCACCCCGATCTCGGTCAGCAGGAATACCGGCTGCGCGGGGTCGGCTTCGAGCTTCTGGCGCAGGTGGCCCATGTAAATCCGCAGATAGTGATTGCTTTCGACATGGGACGGCCCCCAGACCTGCCGCAACAGCTCGCGATGGGTCATGACCTTGCCGCGATGGGCGAGCAGCGCCGCGAGCAGGCGGTACTCCATGGCGGTCAGGTGAATGTGCTGGCCCGCGCGCTCGACGGTGCGCCGCGAGAAGTCCACGCGCACGTCGCCGAACGCGATCTCGGCTGCGTTGCCCGCGCCGCCGCGGGCGTGGCGGCGCAGCAGGACGCGCAGGCGCGCCAGCAGCTCGCTCAAGCCGAAGGGCTTGGCCAGGTAGTCGTCGGCGCCCGCGTCCAACGCCGCCACCTTATCCGCCTCGGCGCTGCGCGCCGACAGCACCAGCACCGGCACCTCGGTCCAGCCGCGCAGCTCGCGGATCAGCGTCATGCCGTCTTCGTCGGGCAGCCCCAGGTCCAGCACGATGGCGTCGGGCTGCCGGGTGCCGGCCTCGATCAGGCCGCGCTTGACGGTGTCGGCCTCGTGCACGACGCAACCTTCGCTCTCCAGGGCCTGGCGGACGAACCGGCGGATGTTGGCGTCGTCTTCGATGATCAGGACCACGGGCTGGAAATCGAACATGGAATGGCTCAAACAGGTTGAATCAGGCGGTTTCGGGTTTGATGTCGGGCGGCGTGCCCAGCGGCAGGCTGAAGACGAACTGCGCGCCGCTGGCTTGCCCCGGCGCATGCTCCACCCAGATACGGCCGTGATGGGCGGCGACGATGGCTTCGCACACGGCCAGTCCCAGTCCGACGCCGGGCGTGGCGGATTCGCGTTCTCCGCGGGTGAATTTCTCGAAGATGCGGCGCTCGGCGCCCGGCGCGACGCCCGGGCCGTTGTCGGCGATGGCGACGTGCATCTCGGCTTCGTGGACCGACGCGTGGATGCGCAGGGTGCTGCCGGGTGGGGTGTATTTGGCCGCGTTCTCCAGCAGATTGCACAGCACGCGCTCGATCAGCACGCCGTCGCATTCCACCAGCGGCAACGTCGACAGACTGTCGACCTCGATCCGGTGGCCCGCCAGCGGTTCGCGCATGGCGGCCAGCGCGGCGCCGACCAGTTCTTCGATGGACTGCCATTCCAGGCGCAGTGGCGCGTCGCGGCTTTGCAGGCGCGCCATGTCCAGCAGGTTGGCCACCAGCGCGTGCATGCGCTGGGCCTGGTCGCGCATGGCGCGCACCGTGTCCAGCACGCCCGCGGGCAGTTCGGCTTGCTGGCGCGTCAGCGTATCGGTCATGCCCACCAGACTGGTCAGCGGCGTGCGCAGGTCGTGCGACACCGCGGCCAGCAGCGAATTACGCAATTTTTCGGACTCCATGCTGACCAGCGCCTGCTGCGCCACCTCGACGTAATGCAGGCGCTCGAGCGCGATGGCGATGAGGGTGGCGTAGGCCTCGATCTGCCGGCGCGTGTCGGGGTGCGTATAGAGGCTGCGGCGCGGCGCGGCCAGCACCAGCACGCCCCGTGTGCGCATGGGCGCCTTGAGCGGCATGTACAGCAGGTCGGTGTTGGACAGCGTGGTGGTGCCCGCGCCCGCCGGTTGGCCGTGGTCGTGGACCCACTGCGCCAGCGCGGACGCCGGCGCCGGCATCTCGCCATCGACGGGCGGGGCCAGCCGCAGGCGGTCGTCCAGGCCCAGGATGTAGAGCGCGCAGCGCGAGCCGAACGTGGCATGCACGAAGGAGCCGGCCAGCGCCACGATCTGCTCGGGCAGCAGGGCGGACGAGAGTTCGCGCGCAAATTCGTACAGGCTGCGCGCATCGGCCTCGCGCTTGACCGAGGCCTGTGCCTGCAGCCGCAGGCCGGCGGTGAGCTGGCCGATCAGCAGCCCCACGCCCAGCAGCACGGCGAAGGTCAGCAGGTATTGCACGTCGGACACGGCGAATGACGACAGGGGCTGCACGAAGAAAAAGTCGAACAGGCCCACGCTGACGACGGAGGCAAGCGCGGCCGGCCCCCGGCCATGGCGCAGCGCGACCGCCACCACCGCCAGCAGAAAGAGCATGACGATGTTCGTCTGGTGCAGGGCCGGAAACGCCAGCGCGGACAGGGCCGTGGCCGCGGCGCAGTAGCTGAGCGCCCAGGCATAGCCCGCCAGCGGACGCGCCCCGCGCTCGTCGTCGGCCGGCCCGGCGCGGCGGCCGGCCGCGATCGGATGGCGGCCGACGGGCGCACGCGCGGGAATGGGGGGCGCCCCCAGCCGGATGATGTCGATTTCCGGGCAGCCCGCGGCCAGCATGTCGGCAAAGCTGTGGCGCCGCCACAGCCAGCCGGGGGACATGACGGCGGTCAGGAACGCCGACAGCGACGGGCGCAGGCGCTGCAGCCCGCCCGCGCGCGTGCGGCCGACGATCGCTTTGGTGATGTTGTGGCGGCGGACATAGCGGACCACCGCGTCTACCATGTCGCCGCCGGCCAGCGTCTCGGACCGCGCGCCCAGGGAATCGGCCAGCGCCAGGCTGTGCTGCAGCCGCTCGATTTCGGCCGGCGCGGGCGGCGCGGCGCGCGGCGTGTCGATGGTGACGACGTGCAGATCGCAATCGAGCTGCTGGCTCATGCGATGGGCGCTGCGGATCACGTATTCGGCGTCGGCGTCTGGCCCGATGCAGGCCACGATGGCCTCACGCGTGCGCCACACCGGCTCGATGGCGCGGTCGCGGCGGTAGGCCTGCACGTCATCGTCCACGTGCTCGGCCGTACGCCGCAGCGCCAGTTCGCGCAGCGCGATCAGGTTGCCCTTGCGGAAGAAATTGCTGGCGGCGTGGCGGGCCTGTTCGGGCAGGTAGACCTTGCCTTCCTTCAGGCGGCGCAGCAGTTCATCGGCCGACAGGTCGACCAGCATGACCTCGTCGGCCGCGTCGAACACGTCGTCGGGCACGGTCTCCCAGACCCGGACGCCGGTAATGCTGCCGACGGCTTCGTTCAGGCTGTCCAGGTGCTGCACATTCAGCGTCGTCCAGACGTCGATGCCGGCCGCGAGCAGTTCCTGGATGTCCTGCCAGCGCTTGGCGTGGCGCGAGCCCGGCGCATTGGAGTGGGCCAGTTCGTCCACCAGCACGAGGGCGGGGCGGCGCTGCAGGGCGCCGTCCAGGTCGAATTCCTTGAGCACGTGGCCCCGGTAGGCCACGTCCTTGAGCGGCAGGACCGGCAGGCCTTCCAGCAGCGTCGCGGTCTCGCGGCGGCCGTGCGTTTCCACGATGCCGGCCAGCACGTCCACGCCCTGCGCGGCCTGGGCGCGCGCGGCCGCCAGCATGGTGTAGGTCTTGCCCACCCCGGCCGACGCGCCAAAGTACACGCGCAGCTTGCCGCGCACGGCCTGCCGCTCGGCGGCGTCCAGGGTTTTCAAGAGCGCGTCCGGATCGGGACGCTCGTCAGCAATGTCAGCCATGAACGCGCAGGTGAGGGGAGGGAACGGCTGGCAATACTATACGCCGCGTCATTGTCGTGCCGCGCTCCGCTTGTCCAGCGCCAGATTCAGCGTCAGCACGTTGACCGAGGGTTCGCCCAGCACGCTCAGCGCCGGCTTGGCCGTGTGGGCCTGGATCAGCGCGTCGACCTCGGCGCGCGGCAGGCCCCGGACGCGCGCCACGCGGGCGGCCTGGTAGGCCGCGGCGGCGGGGCTGATGTGGGGATCCAGTCCGCTGCCGGACGCGGTGACGAGGTCGACCGGGACCGGCGCGGCATTGTCCGGGTCGACCGCCTTCAGGGCCGCGACCCGCGCCTGGATGGCCTCGGCCAGCGCCGGATTGCTCGGGCCGAGATTGGAGCCGCCCGAGGCCGCAGCGTTGTACGGCATGGGGGCGGTGGCCGACGGGCGGCCCCAGAAGTACTGCGGCGAGGTGAATGACTGGCCGATCCATTCCGAGCCGACGACCTTGCCGTCCCGCTCGATGAGCGAGCCGCCCGCCTGATGCGGAAAGACGGCGGAGGCGATGCCCGTGGTGAGCAAGGGGTAGGCCAGGCCGGTGACGAGCGAGAGCGCGGCAAAGATGGTCAGGGCGGGGCGCAGGATGCCGCCCTGGCGCGGCGTGGGGGTAGTGGCGTTCATGACGATTTCCTTTTGGTGGCGGCGGGCGTTACGCCCAGCCCAGCGCGGCCAGCACCATGTCGACCAGCTTGATGCCGGCGAAGGGCACGAGCAGTCCGCCCAGGCCATAGATGAGGAGGTTGCGGCGCAGCAGCACCGATGCGCCCAGCGGACGGTAGCGCACGCCCTTGAGCGCCAGCGGGATCAGCACCACGATGATGAGCGCGTTGAAGATCACGGCCGACAGAATGGCGGAGGACGGCGTCGCCAGGCCCATGATGTTCAGCACGCCGAGCTGCGGGTAGACCGTGGCGAAGGCGGCCGGGATGATGGCGAAGTACTTGGCCACGTCGTTGGCCACGCTGAACGTGGTCAGCGCGCCGCGCGTCATCAGCATCTGCTTGCCGATCTCGACGATCTCGATGAGCTTCGTGGGATTGGAATCCAGGTCCACCATGTTGCCCGCTTCCTTGGCGGCCTGGGTGCCCGAGTTCATCGCGACGGCCACGTCGGCCTGTGCCAGCGCCGGCGCGTCGTTGGTGCCGTCGCCCGTCATTGCCACCAGCCGGCCTTCCGCCTGGTAGTTGCGGATGAGCTTGAGCTTGGCCTCGGGCGTGGCTTCGGCCAGGAAGTCGTCGACGCCGGCTTCAGCCGCGATGGACGCGGCGGTCAGCTTGTTGTCGCCGGTGATCATCACGGTCTTGATGCCCATGCGGCGCAGTTCGGCAAAGCGCGACTGGATGCCGGGCTTGACGATGTCCTTGAGCTCGACCACACCGAGCGCGCGGTTGCCGTCGCTGACCATGAGCGGCGTGCTGCCGCGTCGCGCCACGTCTTCAGCCAGGCGCAGCGCCTCGTCGGGCACCGTGGCGTCCTGCGCGGCGAGCCAAGCCTGGATCGCGTCGACCGCGCCTTTGCGGATCCTGCGCTGGCCGTGGTCGACGCCGCTCATGCGCGACTGCGCGGTGAACGGCACGAATTCCAGGCCGGTCAGGGTTGGCGCGGGCGCCTGGATGCTCTTGTCCGCCAGCGCCACGATGCTGCGTCCTTCGGGCGTCTCGTCGGCCAGCGAGGCCAGGCGCGCGGCCTGCGCCAGCTCTTGCGGCGACACGCCGGGCGCGGGCAGGAAGGTCGACGCCTGGCGGTTGCCGAAGGTGATGGTGCCGGTCTTGTCCAGCAGCAGCACGTCGACGTCGCCGGCGGCTTCGACCGCGCGGCCCGACGTGGCGATCACGTTGGCGCTCATCATGCGGCTCATGCCCGCCACGCCGATGGCCGACAGGAGGCCGCCGATGGTGGTGGGGATCAGGCAGACGAGCAGCGCCACCAGCACGGTCACGGTGACCACGGCGCCGCCGCCCGCCGCGGAAACCGCGTAAAGCGAGAACGGCATCAGGGTGACGACGACCAGCAGGAACACCACCGTCAGGCCCACCAGCAGGATGGTCAGCGCCAGCTCGTTGGGCGTCTTCTGGCGCTTGGCGCCCTCGACCATCGAGATCATGCGGTCCAGGAAGCTTTCGCCGGGATCGGCCGCGATGCGCACGAAGATCCAGTCGGACAGCACCCGCGTGCCGCCGGTGACGGACGAGAAGTCGCCACCGGATTCGCGGATGACGGGCGCCGATTCACCGGTGATGGCGCTTTCGTCCACCGAGGCCACGCCCGCGATCACCTGCCCATCGCCCGGCACGGTGTCGCCGGCTTCGACCAGCACGACGTCGCCGCGGCGCAGCAGGCCCGAGGGCTGGCGGGTGGCTTGCGCACGCCATTGCGCGGGATCCGCGTCATGCACGTCCGCGTCGCGAAAGCCTTTGAGCAGGCGCGCGTCGATGGTGGTGCGCAGGCCGCGCAGCGTGGCCGCCTGCTGTTTGCCGCGGCCTTCGGCCAGGGCTTCGGCGAAGTTGGCGAACAGCACGGTGAACCACAGCCACACGGTGATGCCCAGGATGAATCCCGCGGGCGCCTCGGCCTGGCCGCGTAGCGCCATGATCCACAGCACGGTGGTGAGCAGGCTGCCCACATAGACCACGAACATCACGGGGTTCTTGAGCTGGGCGGCCGGCGACAGCTTGCGCAGGCTGTCGACCAGGGCGGGCCCGACCAGCGCCCGCGACCACATTCCGAAGGGAGGGGCCGCGTCGGGCCGGGCCGCGTCGGGCCGGGCGGCGTGAGGCCGGGCCGTGTCGGGCCGGGCCTTTTGGGCGGCGGCGCCGCCCGTGCCGGTAGTTTGCATTTCAATCTTGGCCATGTTCTTTCCTAGCCTGTTGCATCAGGGTTGCAGGTGTTCCGCGACCGGGCCCAGGGCCAGCGCGGGCACATAGGTGAGCGCGCCAACCAGCAGCACGGCGCCGATCAGGAGCGTCACGAAAAGCGGGCCCGTGGTCGGCATGCTGCCGGGGCCGGCGGGCAAGCGGCGCTTGGCGGCCAGGGAGCCGGCCATGGCCAGCACGGCCACGATCACGGCGAACCGGCCGAACCACATCGCGATGCCCAGCAGCACGTTGTAGAACGGGGTGTTGGCCGACAGTCCGGCAAAGGCGCTGCCGTTGTTGTTAGCGGCCGACGAGAGCCCGTAGAGGATTTCCGAGAAGCCGTGGATGCCGGGGTTCAGCACGCCGGCCTGACCGGCCGACAGGGAGACGGCCAGGGCCGTCCCGCCCAGCACCAGCACCGGCGTGGCCAGGATGACGATGGAAACCATCTTCATGTCGAAGGCTTCGATCTTCTTGCCCAGGTATTCCGGCGTGCGTCCGATCATCAACCCGGCGATGAAGACGCCCAGGATCGCAAAGGCCAGCATGCCGTACAGGCCCGAGCCGACGCCGCCGTACACCACCTCGCCCAACTGCATCAGCAGCATGGGGGACAGCCCGCCCATCGCCGTCAGCGAGTCGTGCATGCCGTTCACCGCGCCGCAGGAGGCCGCGGTGGTGATCGTGGCAAACAACGAGGTCGCGCCGATGCCGAAGCGGGTTTCCTTGCCTTCCATGTTGCCGCCGGGCGTGGTGACGCCGGCCTGGATGGCCATGGGATTGGCCTGCTGCTCGAACCACGCGGTGGACAGGGCGAATGCCACAAACAGCGCCGTCATCGCCGCCAGGACCGCGATCCCCTGGCGCCGGCTGCCCACCATTTCGCCGAACGTAAAGCACAGCGCGGCGGGTATCGACAGAATGGCCAGCATCTGCAGGAAGTTGGACAGGGGCGTGGGATTTTCGAACGGGTGCGCCGAATTGGCGTTGAAGAAGCCCCCGCCGTTGGTGCCCAGCAGCTTGATCGCTTCCTGCGACGCGACCGGTCCCATGGCGATCAGTTGCGTATTGGCCGTGACCGGGTCGGTGACCGCGTTGCCGGCCGCATCCAGGACCGGCTGGCCCTGCGCATCCAGGCGCGGCGCGTCGTAGCGCACGGCTTCGACCGTCTGGACCTCCTGGTACGGGCTGACGTTCTGGATCACGCCCTGGCTGACCAGCGCCAGCGCCAGCACGAGCGAGAGCGGCAGCAGTACGTAGAGCGTGCAGCGGACCATGTCGGTCCAGAAGTTGCCCACCGTGGCGGAACAGTGCCGGGCGAGCCCGCGGATCAGCGCGAACAGCACGGTGATGCCGGTCGCGGCCGACACGAAGTTCTGCACCGTGAGCGCCAGCATCTGGGTCAGGTAGCTCATGGTCGACTCGCCGCCATAGCCCTGCCAGTTGGTGTTGGTGACGAAGCTGATCGCCGTGTTCAGCGCGGAGTCCGGCGTCACGGCGCCCATGGCGGCGGGATTCAGGGGCAGGGCGCCCTGCAGGCGCTGCAGCGCGTAGACGGCCGCGACGCCGATGATATTGAAGGCCAGCACGGCCAGGGCATAGCGCTTCCATCCCATTTCGGCCTGGGGATCGACCCCCGCCAATCGGTAGATGCCGCGCTCGATCGGCCGGCCCCAGGCGGTCAGGCGGGAGCGGCCATCTTCCATGGCGATGCGGATGTAGCGCCCGAGCAGGGGCGCGATCGCAAGCAGGACCGCAAGGTACAGGCCCAGCAGCCCGAGGTATTCGGGAGTCATCAGAATTTCTCCGGTTTGAACAGCGCGACCAGCAGGTACACAAAGAGGAACGCGGCCGTCAGGCCGCTCAACCAATAGAGCCCGTTCATGGCTGGGCTCCAGTGGACAAGGCGGCGCAGAAGCGCAGCAGGCCCCAGGTCAGCCCGGCCATCGCGGCGAAGAGGGCGATATAGATGAGATCCACGTTTTTCTCCCCGGGAGGCGTGCTCCCTTCGAATGACAGCCTGCGCGGCAAGGGTGGATGCGCGCCGGGCAGGCGAAGTAACCCGTCAGCAGACGGCGGCCAGCAGTCAGCGGTCGCCAATCAGGACACGGGCAGGTTACGGAGCGGGGGATAAAAACGGGGTATAGCTTCGGAGGCGGGGTGTAAACAGGATATAAAGACGGCCGCTCGGACAGCGGGGGGCGCCGTGCCCGGATTCGGGCATCGGGCGCGGCACCGGCTTGTGGCGCGCCGCCATCCGGCATGCTCACTATCTGAGCAACGCTCAAGATCTAGGCCGAAAGCCGGGGTAAAACCCGGGAAAAATCCCAATATTTAGTACGGGAGGCCGAAATTGCACTTATATGGTGCATGGAATATGTAAATGAATGCTCCGTCTTAGGGCATTCCCCTAGTGTGACATTCCCGCATCTGGTGCAGAATCTCTTCCCATGCAGGTGAGGAGACAAAGCCCTGCATGGGCAAATACCGGCGGCACCGGTACATAAAAAAAGTAAAGCAGTACTCAAAAAAAGCAAACGCACAACGGCTGGCACCAGGAAGTGCCAGCCGTTGTCGCATAAAAAGCCGGCATTTCCCGATTCAGGGCTTTTCAAGCGCTGCGTTTCGCGATATTCAGATGGGATCTGCTCATCCAAGCTATGCCGCAAACGCGCCTTCCTCCATCCCCGACATCCGTCACGCCCTATTGGCGCCGTAACCGGCGGCTGATCCTGCTGCTGCTGGTCGCCTGGGCGGCGCTGACCTTCGTTCCTTCCTATCTTGCGCGCAGCCTGAGCTTCGATTTCATCGGCTGGCCCTTCGCCTTCTGGATGGCCGCCTATGGCGCCCCGCTGGCCTATCTGATCATCATCGCCGTCTACGCCCGGGTCATGAATCGCGCCGATGAGCGCGCCGAAGAAACCGGGGAGCCGCGCTGATGCCGTTTTTCAGCGGAGACACGCCGCATCAGTTCCGCATCCGGCTGCGGCGCATCTATGTGCTGTACACGGCGGGCTTCGCGCTGATGATCCTGCTGATGGCGCTGGCCGAGATCCTGGGCATGCCGCGCAATTGGATCGGGTATGTGTTCCTGCTGGTCACCGTCAGCCTGTACGCCGGCATCGGCATTGTCTGCCGCACCTCCGACCAGGTGGAGTATTACGTGGCGGGGCGCCGGGTGCCCGCCATCTACAACGGCATGGCCACGGCCGCGGACTGGATGTCAGTGGCGTCCTTCATCGGGGTTGCGGGCACCCTCTACCTGACCGGCTACGGCGGACTGGCCTACATCATGGGCTGGACCGGCGGCTACGTGCTGGTGGCCATGCTGCTGGCGCCCTACCTGCGGCGCTTCGGCCAATACACCCTTCCCGATTTCATGGGCGCGCGCTATGGCGGCAACCTGCCGCGCCTGGCCGGCGTCGCCTGCGCCATCCTCTGTTCGTTCACCTACCTGGTCGCCCAGATCTACGGCGTGGGCATCATCACCACGCGCATGACCGGCATTTCCTTCGAACTGGGCATCTTCGTGGCGCTGGGGGGCATGCTGGTCTGCTCGTTCCTGGGCGGCATGCGGGCGGTCACGTGGACGCAGGTCGGGCAGTACATCATCCTGGTCATCGCCTATCTGGTGCCGGTGATCTGGCTGTCGGTCAAGCACACCAACATGCCGCTGCCGCAACTGTCGGGCGGCGCGGTGCTGCAGCAGGTCACCGAGAAAGAGGTCTACCTGCGCAACGACCCGTCCGAGATCGAGGTGCGCCGGATCTGGCAGGAGCGCGCCGACCAGATGTCGCGCCGCCTGGAGGCGCTGCCCGATTCCTGGACGCTGGAAAAGGACAAGCTGCGCAGCCGGCTGGCGCAGTTGAACGCCGGCGACGCGCCCATGGTCGAGATCCGGTCGGCCGAGCGCGAGCTGGCCGCCTACCCGCCCACGATCGAGGACGCGCGCGTCACCTGGTCGCAGGCCAAGGCGACCTTCGAGGCCCGCGCCGCGCCGCCCACGCCTCACGCCGAACCCTTCCCGGCGGAGGATCCCCAAGAGCGCAGCAACACGCGCATCAATTTCCTGGCGATGGTGCTGTGCCTGATGCTGGGCACCGCGGGCATGCCGCACATCCTGATGCGGTCCTATACGACGCCGTCAGTGATCGAGGCCCGCAAGTCGGTGTGCTGGTCGCTGCTCTTTATCCTGCTGCTGTATTTCATGGCGCCCGCGCTGGCGCTGCTGGTGAAATTCGAGATCTACACCCAGGTCGTGGGATCGAATTTCCTCAGCCTGCCGAACTGGGTGCATGCCTGGAGCGCGGTCGACACGAACCTGCTCGACGTCTCAGACATCAACCGCGACGGCGTCGTGCAGCTCAGCGAGATCAGCATGGGGGCGGACGTGGTGGTGCTGGCCATGCCCGAGATCGGGGGCCTGCCCTATGTGATTTCGGGGCTGGTGGCGGCGGGTGGGCTGGCCGCGGCGCTGTCCACGGCCGACGGGCTGCTGCTGACCCTGTCCAACTCCCTGTCGCACGACATGTGGTATCGCGTCGTCTCGCCCCGCATGTCGGCCGCGCGCCGGGTGATGGTGTCCAAGATCCTGCTGCTGGTGGTGGCCTTCGGCGCGGCGTGGGTGGCGGCGCGCAAGCCCGCGGACATCCTGTTCATGGTCTCGGCCGCGTTCTCGTTCGCGGCCTCGTCGTTCTTTCCGGCGCTGGTCATGGGCGTCTTCTGGCGGCGCGCCAACAAGTGGGGCGCCACACTGGGCATGGCGGCCGGCCTGGCCGTGACGTTTGCCTACATGACGCACACGCATCCGTGGCTGCGGGAATCGGTGCTTGGCATTGCGCGCACGCAGCCGGTGGACCTGTGGTGGGGCATCCAGCCCATCGCGGCGGGCGTCTTCGGCGCGCCGGTGGCGTTCCTGACGATCGTGGTGGTGTCGCTGCTGACGCCGCCGCCCGACCGGGCGACGCTGGCGCTGGTGGACTACCTGCGCAATCCGGGCCCGGGCAACCCGCCTCCCAATAGTCACTAGGGGGCAGGGCAGGCGGCCGGACCGCGGTTGCGCGGATCGGCGCACGATGCCCAGGCGGCGTCGGGCATGGCCTGCAACAGGGTCAACACCTGGCCGGGGGCCCAGAGCCACTGCACCCGGCCCGGATGGCGGCCCGCGGCCGCCCAGACGCGCTGCCGTGCGTCGGCGCTCATGTCGAATCGCCCGCCGTCGCCGCTGTTGCCGCTGGCCAGCACGGAGGACGGATCGCGCCTGGCGTCGTAGACGTCGGCGCCGGGGCGCCGCTGCACGATGGCCCAGTCGTAGTGGTAGGACCCCAGGGCGGGGGGCTGCCAGGCCGGTCCCGGCAACACCAGCACCCGGTGCTCGGTCTGCACGGCGCGGTACGGCAGCGCGGACGTCACGACTTTTCCGTCCGCGCCTTCGCGGACCGGGCGCAGGTAGCGCTGCACGGGCTGGCCCGTGGCGTCATGGACGATGACCTCGCTCGCGTCGCCGTTTTCCGGCGCATGGCGGATGGTGCGCAGGAGGCGGCCGGACGCGTCATGCACATAGCTTGCCACTGGCCGCCATGTGCCCTTGCCCTCGCAGTCGCCGTCGGCCAGTTGCGCCAGCCAGCCGTTGTCGTCATAGCGCAGGCATTGGCGGACGGCGGGATTTGCGCGGCCGTCCCAGGTGCGCGAGCGCAATTCGTAGCCGGTCAGCCGGCCGGACGGGTCATAGCGAAAGCGCGTTTCGTTGTCCGGCGGCGGCAGGGCCGTGCCGGGCGAGGCGCGCGCCTCGTCCACGCGACGCGGACTGTATTGGGCGATGCCGCAAAGATGCCGGATGCCGTCGGCGCCGCGCTCGAAGCGCAGCACCGTGACGCCGATGCGGGCGGCGGGGTCGGCGGCGTAGACGGACCAGTCCACGCTTTCGGCCCAGATCACGGGCTTGGCGCGCGGCCCGGGCTGCTCCTGCACCTCCACCTGCACCGGCGGCAGCCAGGCCCGGATGCGGGAGCCGTCCAGACCCAGCAGGGTGTTCGTGTCGTCCAGCCGGATATCCGCGATGATTGTCTGGCGGTCGCCGGCGGCCAGCGGCGCGCACAGCGCCCAGCTCAGGCCCGGGAACGCGGACAGCGCGGCCAGCGTGGCCGCGGTAAGCAGGCGCAAGGCCGGATCAGTGCGCGGCATTGTGCAGCCAGGTGACCAGGCCCCACAGCTCGGCGCTGACGCCGCCCAGCCGCAGGGCCCCTTCGCGGGACTCCATCAGCAGGAAGGGGTAGGCCTTGCGTTCGAACGTGCCCGCGGGCGGCAGCCGGTACGGGGTGAACTCGCCGGACGAGAGCAGATAGGTATTGGTCATGTCGCCCACGTCCACGTGCAGGTACCAGACGGTCAGGTCCGTGCGGGCGAGCGTGTCGTCCGTTTCGGGATAGCGGCCGCCCTGGCCGGCGGGGATGCCGCTCTCGAGCACCCCCATGAAGACCGGACGCGGTCCGTAGTGCGACCGATACGCGCCGTCGCCGGTCTGGCGGGCGAAGGCCCCGCGGATGAAACCCGCCCCGCGCGAACCGGGCACCACGGACCGCTCGAACAGGGCGTCCAGTTGCGCGTCGGTCAGGGGCTCGCGGGTGGCCGCCAGCCGGTCCATGTCCTGCGTGAAGACATTCAGCCAGGCGCGATAGCGTTTGAGTTCGGCGGCGCGGTCGAATTCCTGGGCCATGGCGTTGCCCGCCAGCAGCCAGGCCAGGCACAGGCAAGCCGTCAGCACACGCCGCAGGGTGCCCGGCGCCCGGAAGCCCGGCGCCCGGATGCCCGGCGCCCGCAGGCACTGCGCGAGGATCGCCGCGCCCGCCATCAATGCGAAACGGACTTCGAGAAGACGTTCATCACCACCACGCCGGCGATGATGAGGCCGATGCCGATGAGCGCGGGCGTATCCAGGTGCTGCTTGAACAGCACGGCGCCCACGATGGAAATCAGCACGATGCCGACGCCGGACCAGATGGCGTAGGCAATGCCCACGGGAATCTCGCGCAGCGTCAGCGACAGGAAATAGAAGGAGATGAGGTAGCCGAAGACGGTGATCACCGAGGGCACGAGGCGCGTGAAGCCCTCGGAGCCCTTGAGCGCGCTGGTGGCGAAGATCTCGGCGACGATCGCCACGGCAAGGTACAGCCACTTCATTTGCGCGGTCCCTCGGACTGCCGCAGCAACACCAGCAGGGCGCCGGCGCCGCCTTCGCGTTCGGGCGCCTCGGAGAACGCCATCACCTCGGCTTTCTGGACCAGCCAGGTGCGCGCCTTGTCCTTGAGCACCGGCTCCAGGCCTTCGGAGTTGTAGCCCTTGCCGTGCACGATGCGCACGCAGCGGATGCCGTGTTCCTGGCATTCGTCCAGGAACGACAGCAGGGCATGGCGGGCCTGTTCGACACGCAGCCCGTGCAGGTCCAGTTCCGCGCCCGCGCGCCACTGGCCGCGCCGCAGGTTGCGCGCGGTGTCGGGCGCGACATCGCCGCGCACGAAGGCCGTGCCGCCTTCCGACAGCAGGTGCGTGATCTCGCCGCCATCGGACACGCCCGCATCGGCCCGGGTGGGCGTTTCGCCCAGCGCATTGGCGCGGCGCAAGGCGGGCGCGGGCTCGGCGACGGGCTTGTGCGCGACGCGTGCCGCGTGACGGATCGGCGTGACGGACTTCATCGAGCGCTTGAACGCCGCCAGATCGTCCTCGGGGGGCGATTCCTTCGGGGCCTTGGCCACCACCGCCCGCGCCGGAGCGAGGGCGGCGCGCTCGCGCTCGTCCTGCAGGTCCTTCTTCAGGCGTTTCAGGTCGGCCAGGCCGACCTTACTGCCCCGCATTCTCCAACCACCGCTGAGCATCCAGGGCGGCCATGCAGCCGGTGCCGGCGCTGGTGATGGCCTGGCGGTAGACGTGGTCCTGCACGTCGCCGGCGGCGAACACGCCGGGCACCGAGGTCATGGTGGCCATGCCGGACAGGCCGCTCTTGGTGACGATGTAGCCGTCCTTCATATCGAGCTGGCCCTGGAAGATTTCCGTGTTGGGCTGGTGGCCGATGGCGATGAACGCGCCCGTGACGGCCATGTCTTCGGTGGCGCCAGTGTCCACGTGACGGACACGCACGCCGGTCACGCCGCTGTCGTCGCCCAGCACTTCTTCCAGCGTGTGGAACAGCTTGAGTTCCATGTTGCCGTTTTCGACCTTGCTCATGAGCTTGTCGACCAGGATGGGCTCGGCGCGGAACTTGTCGCGGCGGTGGATCAGGGTGACCTTGCGGCAGATGTTGGACAGGTAGAGGGCTTCCTCGACGGCCGTATTGCCGCCGCCAACCACCACCACGTCCTGGTTACGGTAGAAAAACCCGTCGCAGGTGGCGCAGCCCGACACGCCGCGGCCCATGAAGGACTGCTCGGACGGCAGGCCCAGGTACTTGGCCGAGGCGCCCGTCGCGATGATCAGCGCGTCGCAGGTGTAGATCTTGCCGGTGTCGCCGGTCAGGGTGAAGGGGCGCTTGGAGAGGTCGACCTTGGCGATGTGGTCGAACAGCATTTCCGTGTTGAAGCGTTCGGCGTGCTTCTGGAAGCGCTGCATCAGGTCCGGACCCTGCACGCCGTCCGCGTCGGCCGGCCAGTTGTCGACATCGGTGGTGGTCATGAGCTGGCCGCCTTGGGCCAGACCTGTAACAAGAACAGGGTTCAAATTGGCGCGTGCCGCATAGACGGCCGCCGTGTAACCGGCGGGGCCGGAACCGAGTATCAAAACTTTAGCGTGCGTAGGCGTGGACATGGGCGGGTATCTTTAGGGTAACGCCCAATTATAATGAGCCGCATGCCGCGTATCTCCACTGCTTCTCCGCGCGCCTCGCGCAACACCCGCAACGGACCCTCGCCGCTGCAAACGCGCATTTCCGCGTTGCTGCGCGAAGCCCGCTGGATCCTGTTTGCCGCCCTGGCGGCCTGGCTTACCCTGGTGCTCGCCACCTGGAGCGCGTCCGACCCCGGTTGGTCGCACTCGGTGCCGGGCGACGTGGTGCGCAACCAGGGCGGCCGGCTGGGCGCCTATCTGGCGGACATCCTCCTTTATTTGTTCGGTTTTTCGGCCTGGTGGTGGGTCGTCCTGCTGCTGCACCGCGTGCGCGCCGGCTACCGCCGTCTGGCGGCGCAGTTGCGCGTGGCCAACAGCAAGCAGCCCGAAGTGCTGCCGCGCGTCCACTGGGAAGAAGGCATCGGCTTTTTCCTGCTGATGGTCGGATCGCTGGGCATGGAAGCCCTGCGCCTGGCCAGCCGCGGCACCCATCTGCCCGGCGCATCCGAAACCGCCAGCGGTGCGGGCGGGGTCATCGGCCAGATGCTGTCCGACCTGATCGGCAACAGCATCGGCTTCACGGGCGCGACGCTGGCGTTTCTGGTCATGCTCGCGATCGGACTCAGTCTGTTTTTCTCGTTCTCCTGGCTCGCGGTCGCCGAGCGCGTGGGGGCCTGGCTGGAAGGCCTGGTCCGCAAGGTGCGCAATTCCTATACCGCCCGCCAGGACCGCAAGGTCGGTGAAGTCGCCAAGACCGTGCGCAATGAGCAGGTCGTCGCCAAGCAGGAAAAGCTGGTGCACGAGCAGCCGGTCCGCATCGAGCCGGCCATCACCGTGGTGCCCAAGTCCGAGCGCGTCGAAAAGGAAAAGCAGCAGTCACTGTTTTTTGCGCCCGCGCCCGGCGCCGAAGGCGACCTGCCGGCCATCAGCCTGCTGGATCCGCCCCTGAACAACCAGGAAACGGTCTCGGCCGAGACCATCGAGTTCACCTCGCGCCTGATCGAAAAGAAGCTCGCCGACTTCGGCGTGTCGGTCACCGTGGTGGCCGCGCAGGCCGGCCCGGTCATCACCCGCTACGAAATCGAGCCGGCCACCGGCGTCAAGGGCAGCCAGATCGTCAACCTGGCCAAGGACCTGGCGCGCGCGCTCAGCCTGGTCAGCATCCGGGTCGTGGAAACCATTCCCGGCAAGAACCTGATGGGCCTGGAATTGCCTAATCCGCGCCGCCAGATGGTGCGCCTGTCCGAAATCCTGGGCTCGCAGACCTACCACGCCAGCCATTCGGTGGTGACCATGGCGCTGGGCAAGGACATCGCCGGCAATCCGGTGGTCGCCGACCTGGCCAAGATGCCCCACCTGCTGGTGGCGGGCACCACGGGTTCGGGCAAGTCCGTCGGGATCAACGCCATGATCCTGTCGCTGCTCTACAAGGCCGACGCCTCGCACACGCGCCTGATCCTGATCGATCCGAAGATGCTCGAAATGAGCGTCTACGAAGGCATTCCGCACCTGCTGGCGCCCGTCGTCACCGACATGCGCCAGGCGTCCAACGCGCTGAACTGGTGCGTCGGCGAAATGGAAAAACGCTATCGCCTCATGAGCAAGATGGGCGTGCGCAACCTGGCGGGCTACAACACCAAGATCCGCGACGCCATCAAGCGCGAGGAACCGATCCCCAATCCGTTCTCGCTGACCCCGGACCAGCCCGAGCCCCTGGCGCCGCTGCCCACCATCGTGGTCGTCATCGACGAGCTGGCCGACCTGATGATGGTAGTCGGCAAGAAGATCGAAGAACTCATCGCCCGCCTGGCCCAGAAGGCGCGCGCGGCCGGCATCCACCTCATCCTGGCCACGCAGCGTCCCAGCGTGGACGTGATCACGGGCCTGATCAAGGCCAACATCCCGACGCGCATCGCGTTCCAGGTGTCGTCCAAGATCGACTCGCGCACCATTCTTGACCAGATGGGCGCGGAAACCCTGCTGGGCCAGGGCGACATGCTGTACATGCCGCCGGGCACCGGCCTGCCGGTGCGCGTGCACGGCGCCTTCTGCAGCGACGACGAGGTCCACCGCGTCGTCGAAAGCCTGAAGGCGCAGGGCGAACCGAACTACGTGGAAGGCCTGCTCGAAGGCGGGCTGGAAGGCGACGGGGCCGAGGGCGCCAGCAGCGTCACCGGCATCGGCGGCGATGCGGAATCGGACCCCATGTACGACCAGGCCTGCGAGGTCGTGCTCAAGCACCGCCGCGCGTCCATTTCGCTGGTGCAGCGGCATCTGCGGATTGGTTACAACCGTGCGGCCCGGTTACTTGAGCAGATGGAGCAATCGGGTATGGTGTCGGCGATGCAGTCCAATGGCAACCGCGAGATCCTCGTTCCCGCCGCTGCCGCCGCCCGAGAGGAAGCATGATGAAGACGTTTACCCGCCTGGCCGCCGTCGCGCTGCTGGGCCTGTCGCCGGCCCTGGCGCTAGCCGCCAGCGCGCAGGAACAGTTGCGCGCCTTCGTGTCCACGGTCACGTCGGCCACCGGTTCGTTCTCGCAGTACACCGTGAACAACCAGGGCCGCACGCAGCCCGCGCAGACCGGGGTGTTTTCGTTCCAGCGTCCCGGCAAGTTCAAGTGGGCCGTGCAAAAGCCCTACGAACAGCTGGTCATCTCCGACGGCCGCCAGGTGTTCCAGTATGACCCCGACCTGGCCCAGGTCACCGAGCGCAAGGTCGACGCGGCCATCGGCACGTCTCCGGCCGCGATCCTTTTTGGGTCTGGCTCGCTCGAACAATCCTTCGATGTCTCCGCGCTGCCGGCCAAGGACGGCGTGGACTGGCTGCGCGCCAAGCCGCGCACGGCAGACGCCGGCTTTTCCCGCGTCGACATCGGCATGAAAGACAACCTGCCCGTGCGCGTGGAACTGCTGGACTCATTCGGCCAGACCACCCGCGTGGACCTGTCCGGCATCCAGGCCAATCCGCAATTGCCCGCCAAGGAATTCCAGTTCGCCGCGCCCAAGGGTGTGGATGTGGTGAAGATGTAGGGGCGGCGTGGGGGCCAGCCCAATTCAAAATGCCCGGTGGAAACCGGGCATTTTTGTTTTGAATGCGGTGTCTGGCGCCAGCCCCCTCGGGGGCCAGCTAGCCCACGTTAGTGGGTGCGGCGTGGGGGCCGCCCCGCCGCCGGGCCGCCCCAAGGCGGGGCAGCCCCCTCGGGGGGCAGCTAGCCCACGTTAGTGGGCGCGGCGTGGGGGCCCTTATACGCCACACAATCCACTTCCACCTTTGCATCCACCACCAGGCTTGACTGCACGCACGCTCGGGCGGGCGGGTTTTCGCCGAAGTATTCCTTGAAGACCTTGTTGAACGACGCGAAGTCGCGCGCGTCGTCCAGCCAGACGCCGCAGCGCACCACGTGTTCGGGGCCGTAGCCGGCTTCCTTCAGGATGGCGAGCACCTGCTGGATGGCCTTGTGGCTTTGCGCCACGATGCCGCCTTCGATCACTTCGCCGTTGTCCATCGGCACCTGGCCGGAAACGTACAGCCAGCCGTCGGCCGCGACGGCGCGGGCGAAGGGCATGTGCGAGCCGCCCTGGCCGGTGCCGCCTGCCACGCCGTAGCGGGTGATGCCGTTGTTGTCGGGAGTGGGGGTCGCGCTCATGATGGTTCTCCTGGTGGGATAGGGAATCGGCGGCTGGGGTCAGCCCGCGCCAGGCCGGGGATAGGACGCGCGCAGGTCGCCATTGCGCGGCAGCCAGCGGCCGGCGCGCTCGCCGGTGGCCTGGCCCTTGCGATACGACAGGACGCCGTTGACCCAGACGCCTTCGATGCCTGCGGCGGTCTGCACCGGCGCGGCAAAGGTGGCGCGGTCGATGACGGTGTCCGGATTGAACAGCACCAGGTCCGCGTGGTAACCCTCGCGCACCAGGCCGCGCTCGGCCAGGCCGAAGCGCGCGGCCGACAGGCCCGTCATCTTGTGCACCGCCTGCGCCAGCGGGAACAGTCCCACGTCGCGGCTGTAATGGCCCAGCACGCGGGGAAAGGCGCCCCACAGGCGCGGATGCGGCATGGGATCGTTCGGCAGGCCGTCCGAGCCCACCATCGTGAGCCGGTGCGACAGCACGCGGCGCACGTCGTCCTCGTGCATGTTGTGATAGACGGCGCCGGCCGGCTGCAGGCGTTGCGCCGCCTCAAGCAGCGTGACGCCCCAGTCGGCCGCGATGGCCGCCAGCTTGCGGCGGGCCTGTTCCGGATGCGGCTCGGACCAGGTGATGTCGATGTCGAACTCGTCCGTGACCTGCTTGAGGTCCAGCGTGGACGAGCTGGCGGAATAGGGATAGCAGTCGCAGCCCACGTGCTGCATGCGGCCCGCGTTCTCCAGCTTGAACAGCACCTCCTTCGTGCGGCCCCAGTTGCCCGCGCCGGCGCACTTCAGGTGCGACACGACCACCGGCACGCGGGCATGCAGCGCGATGTCGAACGCCTCCTGCATCGCCTCCAGGATCGCGGCGAATTCCGACCGCAGGTGCGTGGTGTACAGCGCGCCGAACTCGTCCAGCGTCTCGGCCAACAGCTTGACCTCGGCCGTGTCGGCGTCGAACGCCGAGGCATACGCCAGGCCGGTGCTCAGGCCGATCGCGCCGTGCGCCAGGGCGTCGTGCAACTGGGCGCGCATCGCCATCACTTCGTCGTGCGTCGCGGACCGGTCCAGCCGGTCCATGTGGTTGTTGCGCAAGGCCGTGTGGCCCACCAGCGCGGCCACGTTCACCGCGGGGCGCGCGGCGTCGATCGCGCGGGTGTAGTCGGCAAAGGTGGGGTACTGGAAATCTTCCCGCTTGCCCAGCAGGTTCATCGGGTCCGGCGGGTCGGCCCGCAGCGTGACGGGCGACGCGCTGATGCCGCAATTGCCCACCACCACGGTCGTCACGCCCTGCGACAGCTTGGGCAGCATGTCCGGCGTGCGGATGACGTTGGTGTCGTCGTGGGTGTGCACGTCGATGAAGCCGGGCGCCAGCGCCAGGCCGGTGCCGTCGACAATCTGGCGCGCCGGGGCGCCGGGCAGGTCGCCGATGGCGGCAATGCGGCCGTCGGCCAGCGCCACGCTGGCGCGGATTTCCGGGCCGCCGGTGCCGTCCAGGATCCGGACGTTGCCTATGAGGGTGTCGTACATCTTGGGTTCCAGATCAATCGCCCAGCGGCAGGCGGTTCGGCCCGCCCCGGTGCTCGTCCAGCGCCAGCTTGATGCGGCGCAGGCGTTCGCGGTTTTCTTCCTGGTTCAGCATGGCCAGTTCGGTCGACAGCAGATCGATGGCCAGCATCATCGCGTAGCGCGAGGCGGACGGCTTGTAGATGAAGTCGGTCTCGTCGGTGCGGATCGGCAGCACCACGTCGGCCAGCCCGGCCAGTTCGGACGACGCGTCGGTGATGGCGACGATGCGCGCGTTGTATTGCTTGACGATGCGCGCCGCGCCCACGATCTCGGGCGTGAGGCCCGACGCCGACAGCACCAGCACCGCATCGCGCTCGTCCAGCGTGGCCGCCACCATGCGCAGCAGCACGGCGTCGCTGTACACGGCGATGGGATAACCCAGCCGCACCAGGCGCGACTGGACTTCCTGCGCCAGGACGGCCGACGCGCCGCCCATGCCGAAGACGTAGATCATGCGCGCGCCATCCACGATGGACGCGGCCGCTTCGAAGAGCGGCTCGGTGAAGGTCGGCAGGTGCGCGCGCAGCGTGCTTTCGATGTCGGCGTAGATGCGCGCGTAGAACGTGCTTTCCTCGGCCGGCGCGCTGGGATCCAGGAAGCGGCTGCCCACCGTGCTGGCCTGCGCCAGCTTCATTTTCAGGTCGCGCGTGTCGTCGCAGCCGACCGTGCGTGCGAAGCGCGAGATCGTGGCGATGCTGACGCCCGCCTTGGCCGCCAACTGGTCGACGGTGGCGCTGGCGCTCCAGATAATGTCGTCCAGGATGGCGTCGGCCACCTTGCGTTCGGTCACGCTCAATGCGTCCCGCCGACTGCGTATCTGGAAGACGATGTCGCGGATGATGTTCATGTGGGTTTCCTGGATCAAATCGGGCGGGCCTAGGCCGCGAGCGCGGGATCGTCGAGGCGGATGCAGGACACGTAATGGTCCGCGCTCACGCCCACGGCCGGCGGCACGGCGGCCGCGCAGGCCTCGATGGCGTGCGGGCATCGCGTGCGGAACACGCAGCCGGACGGCGGGTTCACCGGGCTGGGGATGTCGCCTTTCAGGAGGATACGCGAACGCGGGGCGCGCGGATCCGGCACGGGCGCGGCGGACAGCAGGGCGCGCGTGTAGGGGTGGCGGGGGCGGGCATAGACCTCGCGGGTCGGGCCGCGCTCCATGACGCGGCCCAGGTACATCACCACCACGTCGTCGCACAGGTAGTCCACCACCGCCAGGTCGTGGGCCACGAACAGCATGGTCAGCCCCAGGTCGCGCTGCAGGTCCTGCAGCAGGTTCAGCACCTGCGCCTGCACCGAGACGTCCAGCGCGGACACCGGCTCGTCGGCCACGATGAAATCCGGTTCCACCGCCAGCGCGCGCGCGATGCCGATGCGCTGGCGCTGGCCGCCGGAAAATTCATGCGGATAGCGGCGACGATGGTCGGCGTTCAGGCCGACGCGTTCCAGGAGTTCGCCGATCCGCTCGGCGCGGCGCTCGCGCGCCAGCTTGTGGGTGTCCAGCGCCTCGCCCAGGATCTCGGCCACCGTCATGCGCGGGTTGAGGCTGGCGTACGGGTCCTGGAACACGATCTGCATGCGGCGGCGCCACGGCAGCATCTGCTTTTCATTGAGCGTCGTGATGTCGTGCCCGTCGAACACGATGCGGCCGGCGGTGGGCGCGAACAGGCGCAGCAGGGCGCGGCCGGTCGTGGTCTTGCCGGACCCGGATTCGCCGACCAGGCCGACGATGGTGTTGCGGGGCACCTCGAAGCTCACCCCGTCCACCGCTCGGACCACGGGCGCGTGGCGCGACTGCGAGGTGGGGAAGTGGACCTTCAGGTCCTCGATGCGCACCAGCGGATCGCCGGCGCGCGGAGTCGGGTTGCTCGTCATATCGGAATCACCTTGATGCAGCGCGCGCGGTGTTCGGCCTGCACGGTCACCAGTTCGGGCACGGCGGCGCGGCAGTCGTCCGCGGCCAGCGGGCAGCGCGGCGCGAAGGTACAGCCCGCAGGCAGGGACAGCACGCTGGGCACGTTGCCGGGGATGGCGCGCAGGCGCTCGCCCGAGGCCAGCAGCGCGGCGGTCGGCAGGCAGGACAGCAGGCCGCGCGTGTAGGGATGCGTGGGCTTTTCAAAGAGGTCGTAGACCCCGGCGTCTTCCACCACGCGGCCGGCGTACATGACGGCCACGCGGTGCGCGATCTCGGCCACCACGCCCAGGTTGTGCGTGATGAACAGGATGCTCATGTTCATCTCGGCCTGCAGCCGGCGCAAGAGGTCCAGGATCTGCGCCTGCACCGTCACGTCCAGCGCCGTGGTGGGCTCGTCGGCGATCAGCACGGCCGGGTTGCAGGCCAGCGCCAGCGCGATCATCACGCGCTGGCGCATGCCGCCCGACATCTGGTGCGGGTATTCGTTGACGCGCCGGTCGGCCGCGGGAATCTCCACGCGCTCCAGCATCTCGCGGGCGCGCTTGAGCGCCGCGGCGTGCGAGCCGCCCTCGTGCTGCAGCACGGCCTCGGCGATCTGGTCGCCTACCGTGTACAGCGGGTTCAGGCTGGTCATGGGCTCCTGGAAGATCATGGCGATCTCGGCCCCGCGGATCCGCTGCAAGGTGGCGGGCGTGGCGCGGGCCAGGTCGTGCTGCGTGCCCTGGCGGTCGCGGAACAGGATACGGCCCGCCTCGATGCGGCCGGCCGGCTTGGGCAAGAGGCCCATGATGGACAGGCTGGTCACCGACTTGCCCGAACCGGACTCGCCGACGATGGCCAGGGTTTCGCCGCGGGCCAGGTCGAAGGTGACGCCGTCCACGGATTTGGCGATGCCGTCGCGGCTGTGGAACCAGGTCTTCAGCCCTTGCACGGACAGCACGATGTCTCGGGTGCTTGCCGTCATGTTTACAGCTCCTTGCGCAGGCGCGGATCGAGGACGTCGCGCAGGCCGTCGCCCACCAGTTGCAGCGACAGCACGGACAGCACGATGGCGATGCCGGGAAAGATCATGATCCAGTCCGCCGAGCCCATGTACTGCTGGCCGGCGTTGATCATGGTGCCCCAGGTCGGGATGTCGGGCGACACGCCCACGCCCAGGAACGACAGGCCCGCCTCGGCCAGGATCGCGTAGGCGAAGATGAACGTGCCCTGCACCAGAATCGGCGACACCAGGTTGCGCAGCACGTGCACGGTGACGATGCGCCAGGTGGGCACGCCCAGCGCGCGGGCGGCTTCCACGAAGGGCAGTTCGCGGATCACCAGCGTCGAGGCCCGGACGATGCGCGCCAGGCGCGGCGTGTAGACGATGCCCAGCGCGATCACCACGTTGACCAGCGACGGTCCCAGCGCCGCCACCAGCGAGATGGCCAGCAGGATGTCGGGGAACGCCATCATCGCGTCGATCAGCCGCGACACGAACTTGTCGGCGGTGCGGAAAAAGCCCGCGACCAGCCCCAACGCGATGCCCAGCACGCTGGACAGGATGACGACGGAAAAGCCCACCATCAGCGACAGGCGGCCGCCGTGGATCACGCGGCTGAACACGTCGCGCCCGAAGTCGTCGGTGCCGAACCAGTGCGCGGCGCCGGGCGCCTTCAGCCGGTTCATGATGGACAGCTTGAAGGGATCGTACGGGCTGATCCACGGCGCCAGCAGCGCGGCGACCGTGAGCACGACGATCACGATCAGGCTGATCAGCACCGTCTTGCGCGCCACGAGCAGGCGCAGGACTTGCCAGCGGTCGGCGCCGGCGCCGTTATGAGCGGAAGTTGCGATAGCCATTCTAGTAGCGCACCCGGGGATCGACCACCAGGTACAGCAGGTCGATGAGCAGATTGATCAGGACGTAGATCGCCGCAATGATGAGCAGCGCGCCCTGGATGACGGGATAGTCCCGGCGCAGCACGGCGGAGACCACCAGGCTGCCCACGCCGGGCAGGCCGAACACGGTTTCGGTCACGACCGCGCCGCTGATCAGCAGCGCCGTGGTCAGGCCCAGCACCGTCAGGATCGGGATCAGCGCGTTGCGCACCGCATGCTTCAGGATGACCTTGCGTTCGGGCAGCCCCTTGGCCCGCGCCGTGCGCACGTAGTCGTCGCGCAGCACATCCAGCATGCTGGCGCGGATGAAGCGGGTGATCAGCGCCGAATTCACCAGGCCCAGCACCACGGCCGGCAGGATCAGGTGCGACAGGCGCGTGGCCAGAGAGGCGTCCGGGCCGCCATAGCCGGCCACCGGCAGCCAGCCCAGCTTGACCGAGAACACCTGCATCAGCAGCAGCCCCAGCCAGAAGCTGGGCACGCTGGACGTGAACATCGAGAACGACAGCACCGACTGGTCCAGCGCGGTGCCCCGCTTGACCGCCGACAGAATCCCCACCGGCAGGGCGATGGCGCTGGCGATCAGCAGCGACATCAGCGTCAGCAGGATCGTCGGCTCGGCGCGGTCGGCCAGCGCCGACAGCACCGGCTTGTTCATGAAAATGGACTGGCCCAGGTCGCCTTGCAGCAGCTTGCCCAGCCAGGACACATACTGCACCGCCACGGGCTGGTCCAGCCCGAGCTGCGCGCGCAGCGCGGCGATGTCCTGCTGGCTGGCCTGCGGCCCCAGCATCACGGCGGCCGGGTCGCCGGGCGTGAGACGGATGATCACGAACACGATGGTCGCGACGATGAACATCACGGCCACCAGGCCGACCAGCCGGTTCAAGAGATAACGCAACACGGTGGAGTCCTAGAAGTCATTGCGCGGGCGCGAACGGATCGCGTGCGGGTGCCGGCGGCGGGCGGCAGGGGCCGCCCGCCGGGCCGGCGCTTACTTGGGCGCCTTCCAGGCGTTCCAGAAGTACGGCCACGGCACCGCCCGCGTGCCCTGCAGCGCGGGCGAGCGCGCGGCCTGCGCATTGAAGTCGCCGACCTTGATGAACGGCACCTCGTCATACACGGCCTGCTGCACGTCGGCCCAGCGCTTGACGCGCTCTTCCTGCGAACCGGCCTGGTTGAAGGCGTCCAGCACCTGGTTGCGGCGCGGCGTGTCCCACCAGCCCGGCGCGTCCTTGGACGGGAAGTCGATCAGCGCCGGCTCGGGCAGGAAGGGGCTGTGGGTGATGAAGATGTCCCACACGGCCGGATCCTGGCGGCGCTGCGTCAGCGTGGCCCAATCCACGACCTGCATGTCCACCGTGAAGCCCGCGGCCTTCAGGTACTCGGCGGCGACCAGCGCCATCTTGTAGTGGAACTCGTACTGCTGGCTGGTCAGGATGCGGATCTTGCGGTCCTGCACGTGGGCGCCGTCCACCAGTTTCTTGGCGGCCGCGGCGTCGCCCTTGTTGTAGACCTTGCCGCCCAGCGACGTGGCCCACGGATAGCCTTCCGGATACAGGTCGCCATTGAGCTTGTAGAAGTTCTTGTCGCCAAAGGCCGCGAACAGCATGTCCTCTTCGTTCAGGGCAAGCTGCACCGCCTGGCGCACGGCCTGGTTCGACATGATGCCCTGCTTGGTGTTGAGCACCAGGCGGGGCCAGCCGAAGGGCTTGAGCATGACGGGGTCCGAGCGGCCGTTCTTGAGCTTGGCCAGGGACTCCACGGGCAGCGAGTCGACGTAATCGAACTGGCCGGCCACGGCGCTTTCCACGCGGGTGTTGGCATTGCTGACCGGCACGAAGCGGATCTCGTCCAGGTATTGCTTGCGCGCGCCGCCGTAGCCGTCGGGTTCGCCTTCGCGCTGCTTGTAGCCGTCAAAGCGCACCAGTTGCACGTACTGGTCGGGCACGCGGGCCTTGAGCTGATAGGGGCCGGTGCCGATGAATTCGGTCAGGGCTGGCGCGATCTTGCCCTTGGGCATGACCACCGCGGCGCTGTTGTTCATGGCCAGCAGCGCAGTCAGCGGCGCATAGGGCTGCTTGAGCGTGATGCGGATCGTGTTCGCGTCAGGGGCTTCGATGTTCGCGATGATCTTGGCGGCCATCTTGCCGCGCGTGGCGGTCTCGGTCCAGCGCTTGAGCGACGCCAGCACGTCCGACGAATCCATCTTCGAGCCGTCATGGAACGTGATGCCCTGGCGCAGCGGGATCGTGTAGACCAGCCCGTCGGCGCTGACTTCCGGCATCTTGTCGGCCAGCAGCGGCGTCAGGTTCCACTTGGCGTCAAAGGTGTACAGCGTTTCGAAGAAGTGCTGGGTCAGGATGCCCACCAGGTCCGCAGTGCTGGTCATCGGATCCAGCGTGGGCGGTTCGCCGATGGTGGCGACGGAGATCGTGCCTCCCTTGACCGGCGTGGCACAGAGGGCGGGGGTCGACAAAGCGGTCAAGCCAATTGCGCCGGCCGCGAGCAGGCTTTTCAGCCCGCCGCCTCGCCGGGAGGGTCGGAAGTTCATGATTCTCTCTCCAGAGGGTCAGAAACAGGTTGTCTCGTGGTATCGGTTGAGCGCCGGGTGCCCTGGTGCTGCGGGTCCCCTTGGGGCCAGGCGCGGTGCCGCGGGCAGGGGGACTAGAAAAAGGTTTCGGCCACGCCGGTGACGCCGTATTGCTCGTCCACCAGCAGGACCTGACGCCACTTGTCGAACGTCAGGCAGGGATGGGAGATGTCGAAGGCGATCATGTCGCCCACCTGGATGTCGTCGGACTCGCCGACCTGCATGAAGGCGTGCTGGTCCATCATGGCGGACAGCTTCCAGTGGCCGGGCGCGGCGCCGGGCTGCGGCTGGCCGGGCCGGTACACGAGGGCGGGCGTGGGCAGGCCCGCGTCGAAGGCGGCGTCGCGCTTGCCCAGGGCGATGATGGCGCGTCCCGGTTCGGGCAGGGACTGCACGTAGGCCCAGACCTGCAGGGCGGGCTGCAGGCCGGGCTCCATCTTGCGCGCCACCGGGTTCTGCGCGTTGATGCGTTCGGCCGCCGTGCGGTAGATGCCCACGTCGTGCGACAGGTAGCAGCCCGGACGCAGCACCACTTCCAGCGGTCCGCCGATGTCCAGTTGCGAGAATTCCTCGGCCACGACGTCAAACCACGCCGAGCCCGCGCCGGAGATCAGGGCCGGGCCGTGCTTGCGCAGCCGGCCGGCCGCGGCCAGCCCGCGCAGCGCGTCGGTGGCGCGGCGCAGGAACGCGCGGATGGCGCCTTCCTCCTGCAGCACACCCTCGTAGACTTCAATGCCGGCCAGCGCCAGGCCGGGCCAGCGGGCGATCTCGTCGGCCACCGCCTGCAACTGCGCCTCGTCGCGCACGCCGGTGCGCCCGCCCGCCGGGCCCAGTTCGATCAGGACCGGCAGCACCAGCCCCTGTTCGCCAAAAAAGCGGCCAAGCTGCGCGGCATTGGCGGCCGAATCCACGATGCAGAAGAACGTGAAGGCCGGGTCCTGCAGGAGGCGGGCGATGATGGCCATGTTGGCGCGGCCCACCAGCTGGTTGGCCATCAGCACCCGGCGCACGCCGTGCTGATAGGCCGCCAGGACCTGCGGCGCGGTCGCCAGGGTGATGCCCCACGCGCCGTTGTCGATCTGGCGCTTGAAGAGGGCCGGGCTCATCGTCGTCTTGCCGTGGGGTGCCAGCCTGACGTGATAGGCCTCCATGAACTGCTGCATCCACTGCAGGTTATGGCGCATGCGGGCTTCGTACAGCACGGCCACGGGCAGGCTCACGTCCTCGGCCAGCAGATTCCAGTTCAGCGCCGCCACGTCGGCGGTGGTACAGGACTCGGGGAACGCGCCCAGGCCTTTGCCGTTCACATCCAGAAGCGCTGCGGGGGAGGAGGAATTGGTCATGGCGGTCGCCCGATTTGGAAATTATTTACGTGTCTCGTGATTTTTTTAATTATCGTGAAAGAAATTTTCAAGCGGGAGCTAGGAGTTTCCCGTAGCCGGCGCCGCGCCGACGATGGGAAAATAGGTCCATGCCGCGCGCCGCCCAGGCGCGCCCGTGCCCCAACCAAGGAAAAGCCATGCTGAAAGTCGCCCTGGGCCAGTTCGCCGTCAGCCGCGTCTGGGAAGAGAATGCGCAGGTCTGCGTCGACCTGATGGAACGCGCGCGCGCCGGCGGAGCCGGCCTGCTGGTCCTGCCCGAAGGCATCCTGGCCCGCGACATCACCGATCCGCAGATCGTGCTGAAGGCGGCGCAGCCGCTGGATGGCCCGTTCATCACCCGCCTCGTGGAGGCCAGCCGCGGCTCGGACCTGGCGACCATGATGTGCGTCCACGTCCCGGCGGGCGACGGGCGGGTGTGGAACACGCTGGTCACGATCCGCGACGGCCAGATCCTGTCGCAATACCGCAAGCTGCATCTGTACGATGCCTTCACCATGAAGGAATCCACCAACGTCACCCCCGGCGCCGAGATTCCGCCGCTGCTGGACATCGCCGGCCTGCGCGTGGGTCTCATGACCTGCTATGACGTGCGCTTTCCCGAATTGGCGCGCCGCCTGGCGCTGGATGGCGCGGACCTGCTGGTGCTGCCCGCCGCCTGGGTGCGCGGCCCGCTCAAGGAAATGCACTGGGAGGTGCTGGTCACGGCGCGTGCGCTGGAGAACACCTGCTACGTGGCGGCCACCGGCGAATGCGGCGAACGCAACATCGGCTGCAGCATGGTGGTGGACCCCCTGGGCGTGGTGACGGCCCGGGCCGGCGAAGCGCCCGCGCTGGTGTTTGCCGACATCGACCCCGAACGCCTCGCCCATGCCCGCAAGGTGTTGCCCGTGCTGGCCAACCGGCGTTTCGCGCCGCCGGAACTGGCGTAGGGCCGGCCAAGTCCGCCATTCCGTGGGGGAAGGCTGGAACGGCGCGCGATGCGCGGCGTCGGCCCCGGGGCCGCACGGCAGGGGCGCCGGCGCGCGGCATGGTGTAATGCGGACTTGAAATCCTTGCTGTTTCCCTTCATCTGCTGCCAATGAGCAACGATCTCTTCGCGGCCGATCCTGCGCATCGGCCCTACGTGCCCCTGGCCGAACGCCTGCGTCCGCGCACCCTGTCCGACGTCGTCGGCCAATCGCACCTGCTGGGCGCCGACAAGCCCCTGCGCGTCGCCTTCGAGTCCGGCCGTCCGCACTCCATGATCTTCTGGGGGCCGCCCGGCGTGGGCAAGACCACGCTCGCGCGCCTGATGGCCGACGGCTTCGATGCGCAGTTCATCGCCATTTCGGCTGTGCTGGGCGGCGTCAAGGACATCCGCGACGCCGTGACCGTGGCGCAGGTGGCGCAAGGGCAGGGCCGCCGCACGATCCTCTTCGTCGACGAGGTCCATCGTTTCAACAAGGCCCAGCAGGATGCTTTCCTGCCCTATGTGGAAAGCGGCCTGTTCACGTTCATCGGCGCCACCACCGAGAATCCGTCGTTCGAGGTCAACTCCGCGTTGTTGTCGCGGGCGCGCGTCTATGTCCTGCAATCGCTGACCGCCGAGGAACTGCAGCTGCTTGTCGACCGCGCCGTGCAGGCGCTCAACGAAGGGCTGGAGGCCGGCGAGGCCATCCGCATCGAACCCGACGCCCGCGAGCAGCTTGCCGCCTGGGCCGACGGCGATGCGCGCCGCCTGATCAGCGCGGTGGAAGTCGTGGCCGAATCGGCGCAGGCCGCGGGCCGCGATACCGTTGACGCCGCCTGGCTGGAGATCTCGCTGTCGCAGAACCTGCGGCGCTTCGACAAGGGCGGCGACGCCTTCTACGACCAGATCAGCGCGCTGCACAAATCGGTGCGCGGCTCCAACCCCGATGCCGCGCTCTACTGGTTCTGCCGCATGATCGACGGCGGCGCCGATCCCAAATACCTGTCGCGCCGCCTGGTGCGGATGGCGGTCGAAGACATCGGCCTGGCCGACCCGCGCGCCACCGACCTGGCGGTCAACGGCGCCGACATCTACGAACGTCTCGGGTCGCCCGAAGGCGAGCTCGCGCTGGCGCAGGCGGTGGTCTACATGGCGTGCGCGGCCAAATCCAACGCCGTCTACAACGCCTACAACCAGGCCCGCAAATTCGCCGCGGAACACGGCAGCGCACCGGTGCCCATCCACCTGCGCAACGCGCCGACCAAATTGATGAAGCAACTGGGCCACGGCAAGGCCTATCGTTACGCGCACGACGAGCCCCACGGCTACGCCGCGGGCGAGCAATATTTCCCGGATGGACTCAAGCCTTCCTTCTATCGGCCGACCGATCGCGGCCTGGAGGCTAAAATCCAGCAGAAGCTGGCATTCCTGCGCGAGCTGGACGCGCAGGAACGTGCCAAGAACCGGTGACGGGCAAGCCCCGTCGCCTCTCGCAACCTCACCGACCTCACCATGCTAGACCCGATACTGCTGCGCAAAGACCTGCAAACCGTCGTGGACCGCCTCAAGACCCGCGGCGTCGCCTTCGACACGGAACGGTTCAACGACCTGGAGTCTCGCCGCAAGGCCGTCCAGACCGAGACCGAATCCCTGCAAGCCCGCCGCAATGCGCTGGCCAAGCAGATCGGCCAATTGAAGGCCAAGGGCGAGGACGCCAGCGCCGTCATGGCGGAATCCCAGGCCGTGCCCGAGCGCCTGAAGCAGCTCGAAGAAGAGCTGGCCGCCCTGCAGCAGCCCCTCAATGACCTGCTCATGTCGGTGCCGAACCTGCCGCACGCCAGCGTGCCGCTGGGCGAGTCCGCCGACGACAACGTCGAGGTCCGCCGCTGGCTGCCCGCCGAGGCCGGTCCCGACGGCAATCCGCCCGCGCTGGGCTTCGAGCCGCGCGATCACGTCGCGCTGGGCGAACCGCTGGGCCTGGATTTCGACATGGCTGCCAAGCTGTCGGGCGCGCGCTTCTCGTTCATGCGGGGTCCCATCGCCCGGCTGCACCGCGCGCTGGCCCAGTTCATGCTGGACCTGCAGACCGGCACGCACGGCTATACCGAGTGCTACACCCCGTATATCGTCAACGCGTCGACGCTGTTCGGCACGGGGCAGCTCCCCAAGTTCAAGGACGACATGTTCGCGGTCTCCAAGGGCGGCGGCGATGACGATCCCAAGGTCGACGACCAGGGCAAGCCGTATGTGCGCGAAGACCAGTACCTGATCTCCACGTCCGAAATCACGCTGACCAGCGTGGCCAGCGGCGCCATCCAGGCTGCCGCCGACCTGCCGCTCAAGCTGACGGCCCACACCCCGTGCTTCCGCTCCGAAGCCGGCAGCGGCGGCCGCGACACGCGCGGCATGATCCGCCAGCATCAGTTCGACAAGGTCGAAATGGTGCAGATCACGCAGCCGGACCAGTCGTACGAGGCCCTCGAGGAAATGGTCGGCCACGCCGAGCGCGTGCTGCAACTGCTGAACCTGCCCTACCGCGTCGTGCTGCTGTGCACGGGCGACATGGGGTTCGGCTCGGCCAAGACCTACGACCTGGAAGTGTGGCTGCCGGCCCAGAACACGTGGCGCGAAATCTCGTCGGTCTCCAATTGCGAAACCTTCCAGGCCCGCCGCATGCAGGCCCGTTTCCGCAACGCGCAAGGCAAGCCGGAATACGTGCACACGTTGAACGGTTCGGGATTGGCCGTGGGCCGCGCGCTGGTCGCCGTGCTGGAAAACCACCAGCAGGCCGACGGCAGCGTGCTGATTCCCGAAGCGCTGCAGCCTTATATGGGCGGTCTGACGGTGCTCAAGCCCTGATAACCGCGCCGTGTCCATCGGCCATATGGCCGATAAAAAGACGGAGCCTTCGGGCTCCGTTTTTTTTTATCATTGCGACATAATCCTGTCGCTTTGGAACGCTATTCTGCTCGCGTGAGTGCTTGATTTTTGATGTGAGCAATTGTGTATTTGCCATAAAAGGGCCGGATAGTTACGGCACAATACACCGGCGTTCTACACGCTTCATTCACTTATATAACAAGGAGTTGTCCATGACTTCAAGAATGATTGGAGATTTTCGTGTGAGATGCTCTGTGGCCAAGGAAGACGAGCAAGGCTACCGCGTGCAAATATGGACGCGCCGTATCGGCGGAACCGCACCGGAAAAATGCTGGACCGTGCCGGGACAGGCGCCGTTCGCAGACTTGCACGAAGCAGAACAGGAAAGCCGTCACTTGTTCCAGGGTATCAATGGTGTGCGTTTCAACGGTGAACCGGAGTTTGCTCATGCGTCCGCATAATGGCTGGTGGCGGGCGTCGAGTGCGCCCCGTCGATGGATCGATCTCGTTCAGGAATCACCGCGCTGGGCCGATGACAAGGCCAAGCAGGTGCCGCAGCAACCGGCTCCGCTGGCCGTTAAACCCGTCCAGGCTCCCGCAGCCTGACAGGTCAAGCGCCGGGGCACCGGACATTGCCCCCACGAAAAAAAGGCCACTCATCGAGTGGCCTTTTTTTGTTCCCGCGGGATTGCGCGGGTTCAGTCGTCGCGTCCGTGTCCATGACCGCGGCCGCGGTAATGGCCGTGACCATGCTTGGGCCCGTGATAATGCCCGCGATCATAATAGCGGCCGCCGCGGTAATACACCGGCGCCGGATAAACCACGGGCGGCGCCACGTAGACAGGCGCGGGCCGGTAATAGACGGGCGGCGGCGGCACGTAGACCGGCTGCGGCGCGACATAAACGGGCGCCGGGTAGACGACGCCCGGGATGCCGATGGAGATGCCGACGTCCACGCGCGCCATGGCGACGCTGGAGATCAGCAGACCCGCGGCACCCACACTTGCGATAAGCCATTTTTTCATCTTGCACCTGCCTACTGCCTGACGCAGCAAAGTTGAGTATTCGTTGACGCTATTTTCGGCGGTTTGCGCCAGCTATTCGTAAGCAACGCGGGCGCAATGGCGACAATCCGCAACCGGACCCCATTTCAAATGCAAGCAGTTGCTGCGCTGCGGCAGCGGGCGCCCGCTCTGGCGGATCCGGTATTGAAGTCGATTGAAATAGCCTGGAATGTGCTGAAGCGGGGCGCCTGGGTTACATGTCGTCACTATGTGCGCGCCGTCTTGGGTGACGCATGTTGCGGCCGCGCCCCGGCGGTTCACGCGTCCGCGGATTCGTAGGGCACGGATTGGCGATATTCGACCACCCATACCCACGGATTCGCGGCCCAGGCGTGGGCTCCGTAGCGCTCACACCACATCAGGGCAAACGCGGTCTGCAGCGGCACGCCGGGCAATAGCGCCGAACTCTGATAGAGGGCGTGCGTACCTTCGGCACGCGCGTCGGCTTCGGTCAGGTGCTGCAGGCGCTGGATGCGCACGCCCACCACGACGGCGGTGGCAAATGGGGTGCCCGCTTCGTCGGTCAGGATGATGGTTTCGCCGGATTTTCCGTAGGGGCAGCGCACCCAGCTGGAGGTCTTGCGCAATTCGGAAGGATTATCGGGCGAGGGGCCCATGGCCACCCACCTGCCTGAATCCGCGGCGTCCGCATACCAGACCGTGGTGAACTTGGACGGCTGCGGCTTCAGGATGCGCCGGCTCTGCACCTTGGCGCCATCCAGGATGGCCTTTTTAAGCGGTTCGCTAAACTGAAGTGACTGCCGTTTCATGTGCTAGCTGTTTCCCTCGCGATCAACGCTTGCGCGCCTCTTGCTGTTGTGGCCGGGGCCGGCACCTGCCATCTGCCAGAGGTTTATTCAAGCTCTGCAGAAGGAGTATGACGTGTCACGACCTGACTGTCAGGATGCCGCCTCGGGAGTGTTGTCTTTTTGAAAACGGCGAGGCGTTATTTGTATACTCGACGCATGACTACTGACCTGCACGATCTCAAGCCCGGTTACTACTGGTACACCATGGCCAATGACCCGTTGGCCGTCATCCATATACATGAGGATGGCGGCGCCACGCTCATGGGCACCGACTATCGCATCGGCGCCGAAGGCGTGGCCGACATGGTCCGGCAAGGCGAACGCTTCTTCTGGATCGAGCCGCCCCAAGTCTGATGGCGGATCTGCTCCTGACGAACGTCCGCACGCCGCAAGGCGAGGCCGTCGACGTTCTGGTGCGCGGCGGCCGCATCCTGCAAGTGGGCCCGGGACTCGAAGCCGACCCCGCCGTCGCGCGGGAAGACGGCGGCGGCGCATTGCTGCTGCCGGCTTTCATCGAAGGGCACACCCACCTGGACAAGACGACCTGGGGCTCGGCCTGGTACGTCAACAAGGTCGGACCGTCGCTCACCGACCGCATCGACAACGAGCGCAAGTGGCGTGCCGACACCGGCCACGATGCCGCGAGCCATTCGCGCGCCCTGGCCTTGGCCTTCCTGCGCGCGGGCGCCACCCGCATCCGCACCCACGTCGACATCGACACCGAGGCCGGCCTGAAACACCTGGACGGCGTGCATGCCACGCGCCAGGAACTGGCTGGCCGCGTAGAGATCCAGACCGTGGCCTTTCCGCAGTCCGGCCTGTTGGCGCGCCCGGGCACGGCGGAGTTGCTGGACAGGGCGCTCGCGGAAGGGGCCGATGTGCTCGGCGGGCTGGACCCGTGCGCCATCGACCGCGATCCCGTGAAATCCCTGGACGTCCTCTTCGGGCTGGCCGACAGGCACGGCAAGCCCCTGGACATCCATCTGCACGAGCCCGGCGAACTGGGCGCCTTTACCCTTGAATTGATTCTGGATCGCATCCAGTCGCTGGACATGAAGGGCAAGGTCGTCATCAGCCATGCCTTTTGCCTGGGCGGGGTCGACGCCCGGCGGCTGGATGGCCTGCTGCGCCGGCTTGCGCTGCTGGATGTGGCGTTGCTGACCACCGCGCCGGCGTCCCGGCCGGTGCCGGCGGTGCGCGCCTGCCGCGAGGCGGGGGTGACGATTTTCGGCGGCAATGACGGCATCCGGGATACCTGGACACCGTATGGCAGTCCCGACATGCTGGAGCGCGCGGCCTTGATCGGCCTGCGCAACGACCTGCGCCGCGACGATGAAATCGAATGGGCGTTCGATTGCGTGACCGGCGCCGCCGCCCGCGCCTGCGGGTTTGCGGACTATGGCCTGGCGCCCGGCGCGCGCGCCGACTTCGTGCTGGTCGATGCCGGCTGCATCGCGCAGGCCGTGGTGCAGCGCCCGCCCCGGCGCCTTGTGGTGTCAGGCGGCAAGGTCGTGGCGCGCAACGGCGAAGACGCCATCGCCTAGCGGTTCCGCGTCCCGCCCGCTCATCCCAGGCCGAGCTGCGACTCGGCCAATTCCACGAACGCCCGCATCAATTCCGACCGCACTCCCGACCGGAGCCAGATGGCGCCCACCGTGCGCACCGGGCAGGGCGCGGGCAGCGGCCAGCGCTTCACGTGCGCCGGCGGCGTGCCGGTGCTGGCCCAGTCGGGCAGCAACGCCACGCCCAGCCCCTCGGACACCAGCTTGGCAATGGACTCGATGCCGTCCAGTTCAAACCGGACCCGGGGCCGCAGGCTGCGCGCGCGCAGGTAGTCATCGGCCATCTTGCCGCCCACCACGCTGCGGTCATAGCAGATGTAGGGTTCGCGCGCGATGACGGCCAGCGGATCATCCACCTTCATGTCAGCCGGTGTGACGAGCACCAGCGGTTCGTGCCGCAGATCGCGCCATGCGCAGGTCTTGGGAATGGCAAACAGCGGATGCACCAGCAGCGCGCCGTCCAGTTCGCCCGACAGCACCTTGCTGTAGAGCAGCGTGGTGGGCGCGGGCTCGATATAGATTTCGATGCCCGGGTGGCGCGCCGCCCAGGTGCGCAGCACGGGCGGCATGATGCCGGTCAGCGCGGTGGGCGTGGCGCCTAGCCGCAACGGGCCGGCCGGCAGGTCGGTCTCCGAGGCGGCCGAACGCAGGTCGCGCACGTCGCGCAGGATGGCCCGCGCGCGTTCCAGGATGCGCACGCCGGCCGGCGTGGGCTTGACCGTGCGCCCCGAGCGCGCGATCAGCGCGCTGCCCACGTCCGCCTCCAGCGCGCGCAGCCGCTGCTGCACGGTGGCTGGCGTCAAACCCTGGTGCCTGGCGGCCTGGGCGATGGAACCCAGCTCCACCACGTGCACATACGTTTGCAGAAAGCGCGAGTCCACGGCGGGCTGTCTCCTTAAAAGATGTTTTTTCCATATTCTAAAGATGCATGAAGATAATTGTTGTTTTCTTTGGCGGCGGGAAGAATACGTCCAGGCGATCAGGCAGCGCACGGCGCGCCGGTCGGCCCTGTCGACTTCACTGCTACCAAGGAGCCCCCCGTGCCCATCATTGAATCCATAGACGTATGCGCCGCGGCGGTGCCTCTGGATAAAGTCACCTCGTTTTCCAACCGCACCGTGTCCACGCGCCACTACGGCCTGGTCAAGGTGCGCTCGACCGACGGCGTCGAGGGCATCGGGTTTTGCTACGTCGGCAGCGCCGGCGGCGCCATCTTCGAGGCGGCCGTCCAGAGCCTGCTGGGCCCGGTGCTGCTCGGCAAGGACTCGCACGCGGTCGAAGGACTGTGGCAGGCCATGTACCAGGAGGCGTTGCTGCAGGGCCGCCAGGGCACGGTGATGCGCGCGCTGAGCGCGCTGGACATCGCGCTGTGGGACCTGAACGCCAAGACGGCGGGCTTGCCGCTGCACAAGTTCCTGGGCGCGGTCGAGCTTGAATCCGTGCCGGCCTATGCCAGCGGCGGCTATTATCTCGATGGCAAGACCCCGCAGCACCTGGGCGAGGAAATGGCCAGCTATGTGGAAAAGGGCTTTGGCGCCGTCAAGATGAAAACCGGCCGCCTCACGCCGCGCGAAGAAGAAGCGCGCCTGAAGGCCGCGCGCGAGGCCGTGGGGCCGGACGTCGATCTGATGATGGACTGCAATAACGCCTGGCAGGACGTGACGCAGGCCATGCAATACATCCGCCGCTTCGAGCAGTACGAACCGTATTTCATCGAAGAGCCCTTCGGCCCCGACGATATCGACAGCCACGCCAAGCTGGCGCGCCTGACGCACCTGCCCATCGCCACCGCCGAGATCGGCTACGGCCGCTGGTATCACAAGGAGTTGCTGGACAAGGGCGCCGCCGGCATCCTGCAGACGGACGCCGCGGTCTGCGGCGGCATCACCGAATGGAAGCGCATTGCCGCCACCGCGGCCAGCTACGGCGTGGTGGTGTGCCCGCACTGGTTCCACGACGTGCACGCGCCCCTGGTCGCGGCCACGCCCAACGCGCGCTATGTCGAATTCTTCTGGGACGACCAGGTGCTGAACTTCCGCAAGCTGGTCGACCGCCAACTGTCCCACAAGCAGGGCCGCGTGATCCTGCACCAGGAACCGGGGCTGGGCTTCGGCTTTGATGAGCGCATGGTCGACCGCTACGGCAAGTGGACGCGCGTCGCCCGCTGACCGGGAAGCAAGGCACGCGCATCGCGCGTGCCCGCAGGTGTCGTGCAGCAGTCCTGCATCCAGGCCGCGACAGATGGCCGGATGCAACCGAAGGAGGCAGTGTCTACATAACCCGATGCCGGCCCTTGGACCGGCGCGCGAGGAGACAACAATGCAACGTAGGCAATTCATGACCGGCGCCGCGGCGCTGGGGGCGGCGCTCGTGCTGCCGGCGGCGGCGCGGGCGCAGGACATGCCGGCGGGGCCGGTGAAGATCGTGGTTGGCTTTCCCGCGGGCGGGGGCACCGATGTGCTGGCCCGGCTGCTGGGCCAGAAGCTGGGGGTGTTGTGGAACCTGCCCGTCATCGTGGAAAACCGCGCGGGCGCGGCCGGCGTTATCGCGGCCGAGCAGGTCGCCCGCCAGCCCAACGACGGCAATACCTTGCTGATGGCGCACGTGAATAGCCACGGCATCGCGCCGGGGCTGCAGCCCAATCTGGGGTATTCGGTGGACAGGGACTTCACGCCGATCGCCCTGGTCGGCAAGACGCCCACCATCCTGATCGGGGGCGCTGGCCAGCCGGCAAAGACTCTGCCCGAACTCGTCCAGCTTTGCCGCGCGCAGCCGGGCAAGATCGTGTTCGGTTCCGCGGGCAGCGGATCGGCGCAGCATCTGGCGCTGGAAATCTTCAAGGCGCGCGCGGGCATCGACGTGCTGCACGTGCCGTACAAGGGATCGGCGCCGCTGATGAACGACCTGCTGGGCGGGCATGTGCAGTACTGCTTCGAGGGCATGACGACCGCCACGCCGCTGATCCAGTCGGGCAAGGTCGTCGCCCTGGCGCAGACGCTGCAGCAGCGCTCCAAGAGCCACCCCAACGTGCCGACGGTGGCGGAGCAGGGCTATCCGGGTTTCGAGGCCAGCATCTGGTTCGGCATGGTGGGCCCTGGCGGAATGCCCCCCGGCATGGTCCAGCGCATGAGCCGCGACATCGACCAGGTCCTGGCGATGGCCGACGTGCAGCAGAAGCTGGCGCAGGTGGGCGCGGAAGACGGCGGCGGGGGCGCGCAGCGCTTTGCCGACTTCATGAAGAACGAGCAGAAGAAGTACGCAAAAACGATCCAGGACGCGAAGATCGTCGCGCAGGGGTGATGTTTTCCCGGTGTCTGGCACCGGGAAAGCTGGCCTTCCTCAGCGGCCTCCCTCAGCGCGCCTCCCTCAGCGGGCCTCCGGGTCCACCCAGCCCGCCGTGGCCGAGATCGAGCGGGCCTTCTCGCTGAGCAGCCGGGCGGTGTCGGACTCCAGGTCGTCATCCACGGCGCCCACCGGCCCCATCAGCGTGATGGCCGCCTTCATTTCGCCGAGCATGTCGAAGATGGGCGCTGACAGCGACGTGAAGTGAGGCAGCAGCGCGTGGCGGCAACGGCTGATGTGGTGCTTGCGCACTTCGTCGCGGATGGCCTGCACGTCCGCCATCGTGTAGGCGTTGCCCGCGGTCCCGCCGTGGCTTTCCGGCACCGACGAGGCCATTTCCTGTTCCAGCAGTTCACGGGTCAGTGCATCCGGCAGGTGCGCGAGGAAGTTGCGGCCCAGCGCCGACGACAGCAGGGGCATCACCGTGCCCACGCGCAACTCCAGCAAGGGCCGGCTGCGGCTGCCTTCGACGCGATAGACGATGGTCGGCCCCTTGTTGCCCCACACCCCCAGGAACACGGTATGCCCGGTGGCCGCGGCCACCTCGGCCATGATGGGCCGGGCCGTCGTGAACACGTCGAACTGTTCCAGGGCGGCCAACCCCAGCCGCAGCGCGTAGGGGCCCAGGCCATAGTGGCCGGTGTCGGCATGCTGCTGCACCACGCCCACCTTCTGGAAACTCACGAGGTAATAGTGGACGTTGGGGACCGTCAGTTCACAGGCGTCTGCGATTTCCTTCAGGGGCAGCGGGCGGCCGGCCTTGCGGATCACGTCCAGGATCCGGAACCCCACCTCGATCGATTGGATGCCCCTGCGCGCCGTGGCCGGCGCCTGTTCCGAATTCTTTTCAGCCTTGCCGGCGGGCCTTGCCATTGCTGCCTCCACTGTGTTTGTGGCGGCAGTGTAGCAGCGGCTTTTGCCGGCTTTGCCGCGCCGCGCCGGGTTTCCCCTAGCTTTTTCCAGCCCCGTTTTAAGTTTGATAATAGTTAATGCATACAGCAGTATCAATCTAAAACGACAGGGGAAAGCAAGCATGGAAGCAAATGTCGCACTGCCCAGGCTCGACGCCGGGCCTACGCTGAGCCGCAAGGAAGAACGCCAGGTCGTGGTCGCCTCGACCCTGGGCACGCTGTTCGAGTGGTATGACTTTTTCATCTACGGAACGCTGGCCGTCTTCATGAGCCAGGTTCTCTTCCCGCAGGACAACCCGACGGTCGCGCTGCTGGCCGCCCTGGGCGCGCTGGCGGTGGGCTTCATCATCCGGCCGCTGGGCGCGGTGATGTTCGGCTACCTGGGCGACAAGCTGGGACGTAAATACACGTTCCTTATCACGGTCGTGATGATGGGCGGGGCCACGGTGCTGATCGGATGCCTGCCCACCTACCAGTCGGCGGGCCACCTGTCGTGGATCCTGCTGCTGACGCTGCGCGTGGTGCAGGGCCTGGCCGTGGGCGGCGAATACGGCGGCGCCGTGATCTACGTCGCCGAGCACTGCGAGCCCAGGCGCCGGGGGCTGCTGACCGGCTGGATCCAGATCACCTCGTCGGCCGGCCTGATCCTGTCGCTGGTGGTGATCCTGTGCGTGCAGGCGTCGATGAGCGCCGAGGACTTCCGCCAGTGGGGATGGCGCCTGCCGTTCATCCTGTCCATCGTCATGCTGGCCATTTCGATCTACGTGCGCGCCAAGCTGCACGAGTCGCCGGTCTTCACGCGCATGAAGCAGCAGAACCGCCTGTCCAAGAACCCGGTCAAGGAAACGTTCGGCCAATGGCCCAGCCTGCGCCTCGTGCTGCTGGCGCTGATCGGCGTCACCGCCGGGCAGGGCGCGACCTACTTCACCGGCCAGTTCTACGTCATGATCTTCCTGCAGCAGGCCGCGCAGCTCGACCAGACCACTGTCTACACGCTGATCCTGATCGGCTTCATCATCGGTGCGCCGACCTTCGTGCTGTTTGGCTGGCTGTCCGACAAGATCGGCCGCAAGTGGATCATGATGGCGGGCCTGTTCATCGGCGCCGTGGGCTACCACGCCATGTTCGACGTCCTGCTCAGCGCCGGCAACCCGGCGCTGGCGCAGGCCATGCAGACAACGCCCGTCCGTGTGCATGCTGACACCCGTGGCGGCGCGTGCGACTTCGGGCTGCAGGCGGCCATGATCGGCAGCCACGCCGACCACAAGAAGGTCTGCGTGCAGGCCAAGAAATTCCTGGTCGGCAAGGGCATCAACTTCGAATACGCCGCGCCGATTCCGGGGCAGGAGATCGCGATGAGCGTGGGCGGCGTCACGGTCAACGGCTTTGACCGGGCCGGCTACGCCAAGGCGCTGGCCGCGGCGGGCTACCCCGACAAGGCGGACCCCGCGCGCATCGACCGCGCCACCATCATCCTGATCCTGGTGCTCATGACCGCCGTCGTCGCCATGGTGTATGGACCGGTCGCGTCCTATCTGGTCGAATTGTTCCCCGCGCGCATCCGCTACACCGCGCTGTCGTTCCCGTATCACATCGGCGCCGGCATATTTGGCGGTATCGTCCCCTTTACCGCCACCTACCTGGCGCAGGCCAGCGGCAATATCTTCGGCGGCCTGATGTATCCGGTGACGGTGATGGTGATCGTGGGCATCATCGGCAGCCTGCTGCTGCCCAACACGCGCGCCCGGGCCATCGACGAAGACCCGGCCCATTAACGAAAAAAGCAGAATTCCGAGACAAGCGAGCAGACACATGTCCGAGCAAAAAACCTTCAAGGCCGCCGTCATCCAGGCGGCGTCCATTCCCACCGACAGCGTGGCCTGCGCCCGCAAGGCGGCTTCGCTGATCCGCCAGGCGGCCGAGCAGGGCGCCCGCGTGCAGGTGTTCCCGGAGGCCTTCCTGGGCGGCTATCCCAAGGGCAATTCCTTCGGCGCGCCCATCGGCATGCGCAAGCCCGAGGGCCGCGACGCGTTCGCCAGCTACCACCAGCAGGCCATCCGGCTGGACGGCGAGGAGGTCGCGCTGGTGGCGCAGGCCGCGGCCGACACCGGCAGCGTCGTCGTCATGGGCTGCATCGAGGCCGACGGCGGCACGCTGTATTGCACCGTGCTGTACTTCAACGGCCAGGAAGGCCTGGCCGGCAAGCACCGCAAGCTGATGCCCACCGCCGGCGAACGCCTGATCTGGGGCTTTGGCGACGGCTCGACCATGCCCGTCATCGACACGCCCTACGGCAAGATCGGCGCCGTCATCTGCTGGGAAAACTACATGCCCATGCTGCGCATGTATATGTACAGCCAGGGGGTGGCGCTGTACTGCGCGCCCACGGCCGACGATCGCGACACCTGGCTGCCCAGCATGCGCCACATCGCGCTGGAAGGCCGCTGCTACGTGCTGACGGCCTGCCAGCACCTGCGCCGCAGCGCCTACCCCGAGGACTTCGAATGCGCGCTGGGCGACGCGCCGGACACGGTGCTGATGCGCGGCGGCAGCGCCATCATCGGCCCGCTGGGCGAGGTGCTGGCCGGCCCGGACTTCTCGGACGAGACCATCCTGTACGCCGACATCGACCCCCACCAGATCCTGCGCGGCAAATACGATTTCGACGTCTCCGGGCACTACGCTCGCCCCGACGTCTTCCAGCTGCAGGTCGACACCCGCGAAAAGCGCGCGGTGTCGGCGGTCGGCGCCGCCGCGCCGCAGCAGGAGGCCTGATCGATGCATTTTGATTTCAGCGCCTTGCCGGCGCAGACGGTCTACAACATCCTCACTTCGACCGTCACGCCGCGTCCGATTGCCTGGGTCACCACGCTGTCGGACAAAGGCGTCGTCAACGCGGCGCCGTTCAGCTTCTTCAACGTGATGGGGCACCAGCCGCCCACCGTCGCCATCGGCCTGATGCGCCATCCCGACGGAGATTTCAAGGACACCGGCGCAAACATCATCGAGAACGGCGAATTCGTGGTGAACCTGGTGCCCGAGTCGCTGGTGCGCGAAATGAACCAGACCTGCGCCGACTATCCGGCCGACGTCGACGAATTGGCGGCGGCGGGCCTGACGGCGCTGCCGGCCACGCACGTGCGCCCGCCCCGCATCCAGGGCAGTCCCGTGTCGCTGGAGTGTGTCAGCCAGGCAACGGTCGTGACCGGTCCGCGGCAGATTGTCGTCATCGGACGGGTGCTGGGCGCGCACGTGGACGACGCCTGCGTGCGCGACGCCGAACGTGGCCACGTGGACACGCCGGCGCTGGGTTTGATCGCCCGCATGCACGGCGGCGGCTGGTATGCGCGCAGCACGGACACGTTCCAGCTTGCGCGGCCGACCTCGCCGACGTAGGCGGTTGGCGGCCTGCGGGCCGCCATTTTCTGCCGCCGGCAGCGGCTTTTTTACAACGTTGCCGGCGTGCCGGGCGCAATGCGTAGAGCTTGCGTCAATAAGGTCCCCACTTCGCCAGATGTCCCCTAAATCCGGGCTGCTAGCATCCGTTGGACCGTCGCGGGAACCCTCGAAACCGAACTCCCCGACGGCATTTCTCAGACACAACGGACACCTTTATTGGGGGCGGATAACCAGGGGCTTGCGAGCATCTGGCTTGAATTGGCGGCGGCGCAATCCCGCCGCCGAGGCATCCGCCCGAGCACGCATTCACACTCGCCCTGGAAGCCGCCGGAGGCAGTATGAAAAACATGAAGCTTGGAACCCGCCTGGCGGGTGGTTTCGCGATCCTGCTGGCCATGATCATGGTCATGAGCATCGTCGGGCTGGTCAGCCTGGCCAACATCAACGACTCGGTCGAAACGCTGACGCAGCGCTCCCTGACCAAGGAACGCCTGATCAACGACTGGGCGCGCAATATCCATTCCGGCGTGACCCGCACCACCGCGATCGCCAAGAGCGCCGACGCCAGCCTGGCGGGCTTTTTCGCCGAGGAAGCGGCGGCGTCGACCCGCAATTCGTCGGCCTTGCAGAAAAGCATCGAGCCGCTGATCGAAACCGACGAGGAAAAGGCGCTGTGGCAAGGCATAAGCAAGGCGCGCGGCGACTACCTGCGCACCCGCGACGGCATCTTCAAGGCCAAGCAGGAAGGCAACGTGGACGCCGCCAACAAGATCTTCACCCAGGAATTCCTGCCGGCGACGCGCCAGTTCATCGACCAGATCACGCGCCTGTCTGATCTGCAGCGCGCCGACATCGACGCCCGGGCCACGGAGATCGAAGCCTCGTACGGCGCCGCGAACCTCTGGATGATCGTCATCGGTTCGATTGCCGTCGTGAGCGGCCTGCTGCTGGCCGTGCTGCTGACGCGCAGCATCACCCGTCCGCTGTCCGACGCCGTGCGCGTGGCGCGCACCGTGGCCGCCAACGACCTGACCAGCACCATCGTCGTGACGTCCCGCGACGAGATCGGGCAGTTGCTGCGGGCGCTGGAAACCATGAACGCCAATCTGGCGGGCACCGTCGCCCGGATCCGGACCGGCGTGGACAGCATCGCGTCCGCCTCCAGCGAGATCGCGGCCGGCAATACCGACCTGTCCACCCGCACCGAGCAGCAGGCCGCGTCGCTCGAAGAGACCGCCGCCTCCATGGAGCAGTTGTCGTCCACCGTCAAGCAGAACGCCGACAGCGCCAAGCAGGCCAACCAGCTCGCCGCGGCGGCCTCCGAAACCGCCTCGCGCGGCGGCGCCACCGTGTCGGAGGTCGTGAGCACCATGAACGCCATCTCCGCCAGCTCGGTGAAGATTTCCGACATCGTGTCCGTCATCGACGGCATCGCGTTCCAGACCAACATCCTGGCATTGAACGCCGCCGTGGAAGCCGCGCGGGCCGGCGAGCAGGGCAAGGGCTTCGCCGTCGTGGCGGCCGAGGTGCGCACGCTCGCGCAGCGCAGCGCGCAGGCGGCCAAGGAAATCAAGATCCTGATCGAAGACACCGTCCAGAAGATCGGGCAGGGTTCGGGCAGCGCCGAACGCGCCGGCACGACCATGCAGGAAATCGTCAGCTCGGTGCAGCGCGTGACCGACATCATGGGCGAGATCGCCGCGGCGTCGGCCGAACAGGCCGACGGCATCGAACAGGTCAACCGCGCCGTCTCGCAGATGGACGAAGTCACGCAGCAGAACGCGGCGCTGGTGGAAGAAGCCGCGGCCGCCGCGGGTTCGATGCAGGATCAATCGGCGGAACTGACGCGGGCGGTCAGCGCGTTCAGGCTGCCGGGGGCGGGGCACGGGGGCGCGCAGGATGGTGCGCGGCGGTCCACAGCGGCGCTTCAACTGGCGGCGTATTGAGACTGTGCGGGCAGGCCGGGAATAGGGCAGCAACGTCCTGCCCGGCGCTGCGCATCAACTTGCTGCACAGCCTTGGGCGATTCGCGTTGATCCCATTCCGTTCATGGTGATGCGATCATTTGTCGGCGCCAGCCCGTACCCGGCTGCGAGCACGAGCGCGTTCTTCCGCGGCCGAGCCGGCGGGCTGTTGGGAGGCTTGGTTCGCTTGACTCGACGCCGGATTTGGCACGGGCGGCGGGCTGGGTGCCTGGAACGTGCTCGCCAACGGGTGTTCCGCCATCGCGCTACGCCGCAGCACCAATGCCGCCACATCGCTATCAGGACATTCCTTGAGCGCCCGCGACCCAATAAAGCGCAATGCGCCTTGGCGGTCGCGGCTCATGGCCGCGTCGATGTCTCCGGGCGTCTTGTCGTACCAGAATGAGTACGTCACATAGCCCTTTTTTCCACCGGTGGTGAGCGAGGGGCCATAGGTGCACTGAATGGTTTGCTGCCCGCCATTTCCTGCGTTGGTCATCCATCCATATAGCTCCCCCTCCACCCGCCCATAGAAATCTCCTGGGTAGACTTGATTCAATTCCATCTTGAAGAGACGAGCCCCGCCGTCCGGCATGACGGCATCCTTGATCTCCTGGGCGATGGCTGCCTGGGCGCGTTGCGCTTCCCCCGTGCCGCCATTGATCTCCTGGCGATCGCGCAGCTGCTTGTACTGTTGATAAAGGGGCTCATTAGCCTGCAGGGCCTCCTGCAAGCGGCCAGGCTGGATTACCGCGACGGCGATTTGCCCGTCACGCGGCGCTCCCAGCGAAGCGCGTACCCCTCGCACCCAAGCTTCGAATGCGGGCCGGCCATCGGATGGGATGCCGTTGTCCAGCGGACCGCCGGTAATGCCGTCCAATCCTCGGGCGATGGCGAGGCTACGCTCGGAAAATCCCTCGTTCAGAAACTGGATGAGAAAGGCGATGTCTTTCTCCAGCAGCAGGCCGGCAAAATCAGCCTCGGCTTTCGCCCGCGCTTGAGGCGTCTGTGCGGTATCAAGGAAAGCACGGCGGGCGTGGGCGATACGGAGGTTGAACTTGGCCTTGTCGAGGGTGGCTTGCTGCTGAGCGGCCAGGACATTGGCAACCTCGTGCCGAACGATGTCCCCAATGGTGACTTTCCCGATCCAAACCGTCGTTTGAGCGTTAGCCGACGACAGGGTGGCAATGGCGAGGGCAAAGGCAATGAGATGCCCCCAGCGTCGGCTGCGGCGCGCGGCATTGCGATGCCGCTTGCCACCAATGATGTCGGCGGGATGGGGGCTCAACAGATTGGAAGTAACCATCCGGCCAACTCCTGGTTGGATTGGGTGCTCTCAGACGCAGGGGCTTGCGGCGCAGGCGCTTGCGATGCAGGGGCTTGCAATGCAGGGGTCTGTCATACCGCTTGTGAAGCTGCTTGTGAAACTGCCTGTCAGGCAGCTTCCGGACGATGAGAGCCGCGGCGCTCACGGTTGGTCGACGGCTATTTGGCATTGTTTTTATCACCGGCGGGCAGGCCTTACCATCCCTCATCTGCGGAATTGCCGTGGGCCGCGGCGCTCGTGTAGCCCCCGGCGCAGGGGAAGGCTCTCGCAATGCCAATGTCCGCGAAAGGATGCGGCTGGCCCCGACCGAAAAGAAAAAAGCCCCTGATTTCTCAGGGGCTTCGTTCTTGAATACTGGCGGAGAGGGTGGGATTCGAACCCACGGTACGGGGATACCGTACGCCTGATTTCGAGTCAGGTACATTCGACCACTCTGCCACCTCTCCGTGGCTGGATTCCGTAACGTTGAAATCGCCGTTGTTTTTAATAACGGGTCTTTCACAAGAGATCCCTGGTCGGAAGGATCTTCGTTGTCGGAGCAGCGAAGCCCGCAATTCTACAGGATTTTTTTTGTTTGTGTAAAGCGGTAGCCAACAAGCAGGGGTAAAACGTACACAGCGGGTTTCATCCGGCTTCCAGGCCGGCCGAAGTTTGGACAGAATTCTCCCCATTCCGCATAACGGCCCCTCCATGGACCTCATCCTCATCCTTCTGCTCGCGGCCGTGCTGTGCGTGCCCATCACCCAAATGCTCGGGCTGGGCGCCATTCCCGGATACCTGGCGGCCGGCGTGCTGGTCGGACCCTCGTGCCTGAAGCTGGTCACGAACGTGGACACGATGATCGGCGTGTCGCAGTGGGGCGTCGTGATGATGCTGTTCATCATCGGGCTGGAGCTGTCGCCCAAGCGCCTGTGGGCGATGCGCAACGAGGTCTTCATCCTGGGCACCCTGCAGATGCTGGTGTGCGGCCTGCTGCTCGGGCTGGTGTTCGGCGCGGCCTTGCGGCACCTGGCGGGCATGGAATGGCAGGCGGCGGTGCTGTGCGGCCTGTCGCTGGCGCTGTCGTCCACGGCGGTGGCGCTGCGCCTGCTCGATGAACGCCAACTGACCCGCACGCCGCTCGGGCGCTCGGCGCTGGGGGTGCTGCTGTTCCAGGACATGGCCGCCATCCCCATGCTGGTGGCCGCGGGCCTGCTGGGATCGGACGGGACGTCGGCCCCGTCCTTCAAGGAGGCGCTGGTGGCCGTGGCGGTCGTGGCGCTGGCCTACCGGCTGCGGCTGCTCGGCTGGGCGGCCAAGGCCGAATTGAACGAGCTCTTCACCGCCGCGGCGCTGCTGATGGTGGTGGGCGCCGCGCAGCTCTTCGACTATGCGGGCCTGTCGGCCGGCCTGGGCGGGTTCCTGGTGGGCGTGATGATGGCCGAGTCGCGCTACCGGCACGATCTGGAAAAGGCGATCGACCCCTTCAAGGGCTTGCTGCTGGGGCTGTTCTTCGTGGCCATCGGCATGTCGATCAACCTCAAGGTGGTGGCGCATCACTGGATGTTCATCTGCGCCGGCGTGGCGGCGCTGCTGGCGGTCAAGGCCGTCATCCTCTATGGCTTTGCGCGATTCCTGGGCTTGCCCCGCTACCATCGGCTGCTGTTCGCGCTGGTGCTGGCGCAGGGCGGCGAGTTCAGCTTTGCCATCTTCAACGAAGCGTGGGACAACCATCTGGTCAACCTGGAGCAGCGCGACGTGCTGTCGGTGATCGTGGCCATCTCGATGGGCGTCGTCCCGGTGCTGATCAAGCTGCTGGAACGGGTGCCGGAAAAGTACGGCGGCATGGCGGGCCTGCCCGTGGCGGACGCCGCCCCGGCCGTGGACGCCGGGCCGTCCTCCGGCGCGGACAAGCCCCCCGCCGGTTGACCCGCGTCAGTCCAGGGCATGGCATGATGACCGCCTTGCCGGGCGGCTACACTTGAAGCCCATTCGCTTCCCGTTCCGTTTCCCCATTTATGCGCCCGCTCACAGGAGAAAGCTCATGCTCAAAGGAAAAGTAGCGCTCGTCACCGGTTCCACCAGCGGTATCGGCCTGGGTATCGCCACGGCATTCGCCCAGCAGGGCGCCGACATCGTCCTGAACGGTTTTGGCGATGCGGCTGAAATCGAAAAGCTGCGCGCGGAACTGGCGGACAAGCATGGCGTGAAAGTCATCTATGACGGCGCGGACCTGTCCAAGGGATCGGCCGTGCGCGAACTGGTCGAAAACACGGTCCGCCAGCTGGGCCGCATCGACATCCTGGTCAACAACGCCGGCATCCAGCACACCGCGCTGATCGAGGACTTTCCGGCCGAGAAATGGGACGCCATCCTGGCGCTGAACCTGTCCGCGGTGTTCCACGGCACCGCCGCCGCCTTGCCGCACATGAAGAAGCAGGGATCGGGCCGCATCATCAATATCGCATCGGCGCATGGCCTGGTGGCCTCGGCCAGCAAGTCGGCCTACGTGGCCGCCAAGCACGGCGTGGTGGGCTTCACCAAGGTCACCGCGCTGGAAACCGCGGGGCAGGGCATCACGGCCAACGCCATCTGCCCGGGCTGGGTCCGCACGCCGCTCGTGGAAAAGCAGATCACCGCGCTGGCGGAAAAGAACGGCGTGGACCAGGAAACCGCCGCCCGTGACCTGCTCAGCGAAAAGCAGCCGTCGCTGCAATTCGTGACGCCGGAACAGCTGGGCGGCACCGCCGTGTTCCTGGCCTCGGACGCCGCCGCGCAAATCACCGGCACCACCGTCTCCGTCGATGGCGGCTGGACGGCGCGCTAAACAAGGAAACCCTGAATGCTGTTGTTGCTTTCCCCCGCCAAGAAGCTGGACTACGACTCGCCGCTGCACATCGAGACGCACACCCAGCCCCTGTTCGTGGATCAGGCCGCCGGCCTGATCAAGGTCCTGAAGACCAAGACTGCCGAGGACATCTCGGCACTCATGAGCCTGAGCCCGGCCCTGTCCGAGCTGAACGTCCAGCGCTACGCGCACTGGAAGCGCAGCTTCACGCAGGCCAACTCGCGCCAGGCGGTGCTGGCCTTCAACGGCGACGTCTACGAAGGCCTGGACGCCGCCACCCTGTCGGCAAAGCAGCTGGACTGGGCGCAGGAGCACGTCGCGATCCTCAGTGGTCTCTATGGCGTGCTGCGCCCGCTCGACCTGATGCAGCCTTACCGCCTCGAAATGGGCACGCGCCTGGAAAACCCCAAGGGCAAGAACCTGTACGAGTACTGGGGCAGCACCATCGCCGACTACCTGAACGAGCGCCAGGCCGGCCAGAAGTCGCCGGTCATCATCAACCTGGCGTCCGAAGAGTATTTCAAGTCGGTCGACCAGAAGGTCTTGAAGGCGCGGGTGGTGCAGTGCGTGTTCCAGGACTGGAAAAACGGCGCCTGGAAGGTCATCAGCTTCCATGCCAAGCGCGCGCGGGGCCTGATGGCCCGTTACGCCATCCAGCACAAGGTCGCCAAGCCGGAAGGCCTGCAGGGCTTCGACCTGGAAGGCTATGCGTACGATGCGTCGGCCTCGTCGGACGACAAGCTGGTGTTCCGCCGCAAGCTGGATTGATTGCTGTCGTCAGGCACCCATCGAATGCCGGCCCGGGATTCCCGGGCCGGCATTTTTTTCGCCGCGGTTCGACGCGCGGAAGCTAGGACGCCGCCGCTGCCACCGGCGGCGCATGCAGCGGATCGGCCAGCGCCTGCAATTCCTGGCGGATCATGTGCGCGGCCTTGAGCATCTGCTTGAGCGGATACGCCAGCGCGGCCTGGTCGCCCGAGGTGTCGAATTGGGTGGGCAGGTTCAGCGGCGCGCGCGGACTGTTTTCATCGAGCAGGACCGCCATGCCGTCCAGCGCCTGCCGAATCGGCTCGGGCGTGGCGGGCAGCGCCGCCAGGATCGGAATCGCCGCGGTGATCTGCGACGCCAGCACATGGTTCTGGATCAGCAGATTGTTCAGCTCGGGCACGTTCAACTGGTGCGACTTGGGTTCGCTCATCATCCGGTAGAACGCTTCCGCGAAATTGCTGAACGCGATGTGCACGTTCTTGCGGGCCAGGCGCCAGGCGAGGTCGGCGTCCGTCACCGCGGGCGTCTCGGCGGCGGCCGCGCCCATGGGCGCGCCGTGCGCCTGCATGGCGTCGACGTAGCGCAGCCCCGCCAGCAGGTATTCGCGGTTGGCGCGCGTCGCGGCCGAGGCCAGCGGCTTGAGGTAGCGCGCTTCCCACCACGGCAGGATGTAGCTGCAGACCAGCGCCAGCGCGCAGCCCAGCAGCGTGTCGATGGCGCGTTCACCGATCACCGACATGGATACGGTGCCCGGCGACACGAAGTGAAAGACCAGCACCACGAACAGGGTGTTGAAGATCGCGCTGGCCATGTAGTTCAGCTGCACCAGGCTGTTGCCCATGATGCACGCGCCCAGCAGGACGGCGAACAGGATGCTGGGCTCGTCGGTCAGGCTAAAGAGCAGCAGGGCGGCGATGCAGCCGATCAGCGTTCCCATCAACCGCCAGCCGTTGCGTTGGCGCGTCAGCGCAAACCCCGGCTTCATGATGATGACGATGGTCAGCATGATCCAGTAGTTGTGCGCCGAGAACGCGGGCGACAGCCAGCGGCTGGCCAGCGTCATGGCGATGGCCGCCGCGGCCGTCACCCGCAGCGCATAGCGGAAATGCGGCGAATCGAGCCGCAGGTTGCTGGTCAGGAGGCCGAAGCGGAACTCCTGGCGCGAGATGAACCGCGTCAGCGATTTGTTGATGCGCAGCACGTCGGTGGGCTTGGCGTCGGGCGACGCCGCGGTGTGGTCGGCCAGCCGGTCCACGATGCGCGCCGAATTGCGCAGGCGCCGCAGCACCTGGATGATGAGGGCCAGCATTTCCGGGTCGCGCTCGCCCAGGCCCTGCTGCTTGAGCTGTTCGATCTCGTATTCGATGGCGCGCAGCTCGGCCTTGGCGCTGCTGCGGTACTGCACCTTGCGGCCGCGCGACACGTCCAGCGCGATACGGTTCAGCTCCAGCGACATCTTCACCAGCGCATCGCGCATGAACATCAGGCAGTCGTTGCCGGCCAGCGTGCGGCGCAGGGCCGCGTAGTCGGTATGCGTGGCGACCAGCGTGTCCAGCAGCTGCAGCATGTCCACGAACATGTTCCAGATCATCACGCGCTGGCGGTCGCCCAGCCCCTTGCCGCGAGGCAGGGCGCGCAGCACCATGTCGCGCGCGGCCTGGTGCTTCTCGGTCATGACGGACTGGCGTTGGATCAGCGTCCGGTAGGCTTCGTCCAGGTCGGAGGTCTCATCGTAGAAGGACGCCCGCGCGGCCACGTAATCGGCGGTGGCAAAGAGCGCCACCGACATGGCCTGCTGCTCTTCGCGCAGCCAGAACAGCCGCGAAAAACCCAGGCTGAACACAACGTAGAACAGCGCGCCGCCCAGCGTGGCGGCGGCGTGGGCCAGGACCTCGTGCGGCGCCAGCGGCGAATGCATGGTCAGCGTCATCAGCAGCAGGCCGGCAAAGCCGATCAGGCCCCCGCGCTTGCCGAAGACGGTGAACATCGAATAGATGAAGCACTGCACGATGACCGCCAGCCAGATCAGCACGGGGTGCGTGGACGCCAGCCCGGTGATGATGACCGTGATGGTGCCCAGCGCCGCGCCGCCCAGCATTTCATTGGTGCGGTGCCGCTGCGGGCCGCCCGGCTGGTCGATGATGGCCAGGCACTGCGCGCCGAACGTCGCGACCAGGCCGGTCGTGTAATTGCCGAATATGCCTCCCAGCACCAGCACGGGCAACAGCATGCCGACTCCCTGGCGCACCCCTCCGAAGAAGTAGTGGCTATAGAGAAAGCGGCGAATGCTGGCGATGCGCAAATCCATGGGCGGCGGCTCGGTTCTGGACGACGGAACAAGTATAGAGAGGCCGCCGTGGTTTTTGGGGTCGGATGGTTACCGAACCTTCCGTGCAACGGTCGGCAAAAGCCGATTTGCCACCGTTGACGCAACGCGGTAAATTGCTCCACTTGCTTCGGTCTGCCTATCCGAAACCGGAGCGTTGATGCGAACGGCCAGGGTCACATCCCAGCCGTCCTGCAGCAAGTCATATTTGCCGTTGGCCGCGCCACAAGCGTGTGTTGCCAAGGCTTCCATTTCGACCTCCAGCGTCCCCAAGGGGCGTTTGCACTGCGTTCTGTCGAGCGTGTGCCGGGTCGGCAAGGTGTCCGGGTGGCGTGGCTCCGTGAGCCGCTAAGCGCCGGATATGTTGTCGTAACCGGTATGGGTTCAGTTGCCGCCGTATCCGGGCGCGCAGCAGTCAGGGTTGCAGGGCCGGTTTTGAAAGGAACTACAACATGGAAATGAATGGCGCCGATATCGTCGTGCGCTGCCTGGCCGATGAAGGCGTGGAACACGTTTTCGGCTATCCCGGCGGCGCGGTGCTTTACATCTACGACGCAATCTTCAAGCAAGACAAATTCCAGCATATCCTGGTTCGTCACGAGCAAGCTGCCGTGCACGCGGCCGATGCCTATTCGCGCTCGTCGCAGAAGGTCGGCGTCTGCATCGTGACCAGCGGCCCGGGCGTGACGAATGCCGTGACCGGCATCGCCACCGCCTACATGGACTCCATCCCGATGGTCATCATCAGCGGGCAGGTGCCCACTGCGGCCATCGGCGAAGACGCCTTCCAGGAATGCGACACCGTCGGCATCACGCGTCCCTGCGTCAAGCACAACTTCCTGGTGCGCGACGTCAAGGACCTGGCCGAAACCATGCGCCGCGCGTTCTACATCGCGCGCACGGGCCGTCCCGGTCCGGTGCTGGTGGATATCCCCAAGGACATCACCGTCGCGCAGTGCAAGTACGTGCCGCCCAAGGGCGAGATCTCGATGCGTTCCTACGCGCCCGTCAACAAGGGGCACCAGGGGCAGATCAAGAAAGCCGTGCAGATGCTGCTGGCCGCCGAGCGGCCCATGATCTACACCGGCGGCGGCGTCATCCTGTCGAATGCCGCGCCCGAGCTCAACAAGCTCGTAACGCAGCTGGGCGCGCCCTGCACCAGCACCCTGATGGGTCTGGGCGGCTTCCCGGCCAGCAGCGGCCAGTTCGTGGGCATGCCCGGCATGCACGGCACGTACGAGGCCAACATGGCCATGCAGCACTGCGACGTGCTGCTGGCCATCGGCGCCCGCTTCGATGACCGCGTGATCGGCAACCCCAAGCACTTCGCGCAGAACGCCCGCAAGATCATCCACATCGACATCGATCCCTCGTCGATCTCCAAGCGCGTGCGCGTGGACGTCCCGATCGTGGGCAACGTCAAGGACGTCCTGGCCGATCTCAGCGCGCAATTCGAGATCGCCGCCGCCGAGCACAAGCCGGCCTCCATCGCCAAGTGGTGGGATCAGGTCGAGACCTGGCGCGGCAAGGAATGCCTGAAGTTCGCCAACTCGAACGAAGTCATCAAGCCGCAGTACGTGGTGGAAAAGCTCTGGGAAGTGACCGGCGGCGACGCCTTCGTCACCTCCGACGTCGGCCAGCACCAGATGTGGGCCGCGCAGTACTACAAGTTCGACAAGCCGCGCCGCTGGATCAACTCCGGCGGCCTGGGCACCATGGGTGTGGGCCTGCCGTACGCCATGGGCGTGCAGATGGCCAATCCGGGCAAGGACGTCGCCGTCATCACCGGCGAAGCCTCGATCCAGATGAACATCCAGGAACTGTCGACCTGCCACCAGTACCGCCTGACGCCCAAGATCGTCTGCCTGAACAACCGGTTCCTGGGCATGGTGCGCCAATGGCAGCAGATCGACTACGGCTCGCGCTATTCCGAGTCGTACATGGATTCGCTGCCCGACTTCGTCAAGGTCGCCGAGGCCTACGGCCACGTGGGCCTGCGCATCGAGCGTCCGGCCGACGTCGAACCGGCGCTGCGCGAAGCGTTCGGCAAGCACAAGGAGCGCCTGGTCTTCCTGGACTTCATCACCGACCGCACCGAAAACGTGTGGCCGATGGTCAAGGCCGGCCGTGGGCTGACTGAAATGCTGCTCGGCTCTGAAGACCTGTAAGGAGGCCCCGCAATGAAGCACGTGATTTCCGTCCTCCTCGAAAACGAACCCGGCGCGCTGTCGCGCGTGGTGGGCCTGTTTTCGGCACGGGGCTACAACATCGAAACCCTGACCGTGGCGCCCACCGAGGATTCCACGCTGTCGCGCATGACCATCGTCACGACCGGTTCGGACGAGGTCATCGAACAGATCACCAAGCACCTGAACCGCCTGGTCGATGTCGTGAAGGTGGTGGACCTGACCGAAGGCGCCCACATCGAGCGCGAGCTGATGCTCGTGAAGGTGCGCGCCGTGGGCAAGGAACGCGAGGAAATGAAGCGCATGGCGGATATCTTCCGCGGCCGCATCATCGACGTCACCGACAAGTCCTACACCATCGAATTGACCGGGGTGCAGGAAAAAGTACAGGCCTTCCTCGAGGCCCTGGACCGCAGTGCCATCCTTGAAACCGTGCGCACCGGCGTGTCCGGCATCGGACGCGGTGAACGGATCTTGAAGATTTGACCGGCCTGCCAGGCGCGGCCACCCCCTACATCTGAATCAAACGAATATCCAAATACTGGAATCTGGAGCACACCATGAAAGTTTTCTACGACAAAGACTGCGATCTGTCCCTCATCAAAGGCAAGACCGTCGCCATCATTGGCTACGGCTCGCAAGGCCACGCGCATGCGCTGAACCTGCATGAGTCGGGCGTGAAGGTCGTCGTCGGCCTGCGCAAGGGCGGCGCCTCGTGGAACAAGGCCGCCAACGCCGGCCTGGAAGTCAAGGAAGTCGCGGACGCCGTCAAGTCGGCCGACATCGTCATGATGCTGCTGCCCGACGAAAACATCGCCTCGGTCTACAACAAGGAAGTCCACGGCAACATCAAGGCCGGCGCCGCCCTGGCGTTCGCCCACGGCTTCAACGTCCACTACGGCCAGGTCGTGCCGCGCGAAGACATCGACGTCATCATGATCGCCCCCAAGGCCCCGGGCCACACGGTGCGCAACACGTACAAGCAGGGCGGCGGCGTGCCCCACCTGGTGGCCGTGTACCAGGACAAGTCGGGCGCCGCGCGCGACGTGGCCCTGTCGTACGCCAGCGCCAACGGCGGTGGCCGTGCCGGCATCATTGAAACCAACTTCCGCGAAGAAACCGAAACCGACCTGTTTGGCGAACAGGCCGTGCTGTGCGGCGGTACCGTCGAACTGATCAAGGCTGGTTTCGACACGCTGGTGGAAGCCGGCTATGCGCCCGAAATGGCCTACTTCGAGTGCCTGCACGAGCTCAAGCTGATCGTCGACCTGATCTATGAAGGCGGCATCGCCAACATGAACTACTCGATTTCGAACAACGCCGAATTCGGCGAATACGAAACGGGCCCCAAGATCGTCACGGAAGAAACCCGCAAGGCCATGCGCCAGTGCCTGACGGACATCCAGACCGGCGAATACGCCAAGAAGTTCATCCTGGAAAACGCCGCCGGCGCCCCGACGCTGACCTCGCGCCGCCGCATCAACGCGGAATCGCAGATCGAGCAGGTGGGCGGCAAGCTGCGCGCCATGATGCCCTGGATCGCCGCCAACAAGCTGGTGGACAAGTCCAAGAACTGATCCGCCTGGGCGGGCGGGGCGCGGCCCCGCCGGCCTGGACCGAAGCGGCATGCCTGCACGGGCATGCCGTTTTTTTTGGCCGTTTGCGTCGCAGGCCCCCATTTCCGGCAGGCACGAGGCTTGCTGCGGTCCCGCAAGCCGTGCCAGATAGGTTAACCTTTCAAAGTCCGTTGTAAGTTATTGAGACCATGCCCAATTTTTCCATGCGCGATTCCGAGAACCGCCACCGGAGCATCTACCTGCTCCCGAACGCGTTCACCACCGCCGCTTTGTTCGCCGGGTTCTATGCCGTTGTGCAGGCCATGAACGACCGCTTCGAAGTCGCCGCCATCGCCATTTTCGTCGCCATGGTCCTGGATGGCATGGACGGCCGGGTGGCCCGCCTGACCAATACGCAGTCCGCGTTCGGCGAGCAATACGACTCGCTGTCGGACATGACGTCCTTTGGCGTGGCGCCCGCGCTCGTCATGTACGAATGGATCCTGAACGACCTGGGCCGCTGGGGTTGGTTGGCGGCGTTCGTCTACGTCTCCGGCGCCGCGCTGCGACTGGCGCGCTTCAATACCAATATCGCCGTGGTCGACAAGCGATTCTTCCAGGGGTTGCCCAGCCCGGCCGCCGCGGCGCTGGTGGCGGGCTTCGTCTGGCTGGCCGTCGACAACAAGTTGCCCATCCATGACAGCCTGATGGCCTGGGTGGCCTTTACGCTCACCATGTACGCGGGCATCACGATGGTGTCGAACGCGCCGTTCTTCAGCGGCAAGAGCTTCGCGCTGGGCCGCAGCGTGCCGTTCTGGGGCATCCTGCTCGTCGTCGCGGTGTTCGTGTTCGTGTCCAGCGATCCTCCGGTGGTCCTCTTCGGCCTGTTCGTGCTCTATGGCCTGTCGGGCTGGGTCACGTGGGCATGGCGCTGGAACAAGGTGCGCCGCCTGCAGCAGGAGCGCCGGGGCCACTCGTCCTGATTGCCTGGCGGCCTGATGAGCTGACAGGCATGCGCAAAGCAAAACCCGCCAATTTCCGGATTGGCGGGTTTTTCGTTTGGGTGGCGGGCAGGCCGGGCAGGCCGCAGGGCCTGCCGGCATTTACCACCAGTTGAAGCGGTCGGCGTCGTACATGGGATCGGGGCCGGGGTGAAAGTGCGTCACCTTGCTGCCGTCGCGGCTCATGTACACGTACATCAGCGAATTCCACACGCTGTTTTCTTTATAGCGGTACGACCAGACGACTTCGCGCTTTTCGCCCAGGCCCACCAGGTCGATGCGGGCCGGCGGCCCGAATTCGCATCGGACCCGTTCCGGCCCCCAATCTCCCGTTTCCAGCACCTTGAAGTGCGCGTCGGTCAAAAGCGGCAGCACGCGGTCGACGCGCCCGTCCGGGGCGACGTTTGCGCCCCAGGCGTACTGGCCCATCGGTTGCTGCGTCCAGATCACCCGCCGTCCGCCGCCCGCCTGCGGACATTCGAAGTTGGGCGCGCCGAATTGCGCCTGCACCTGCGAGAGCGGCGTGCCGGGCGGAACCTGGGCCATGTTTGCGCAGGCGGCCAGCCCGGCCAGAGAGATCGACGCCAGGGCCACGCGGGCCGTTCGGTAAAAGCTAGTCATGTCCATGCTCCTGTCGGGTGCGCCCGGCCCCGGGGTTGGCCCTGGGCCGGGGCCGGTGTCCTTGCTGGGGTAATTCTAGCGAATCGGCTATAATCATCGAGCTTTATCAAATGTATTGATTCTGCAAGATCCTTTGCGCCAGCCGCAGGGGGATAGCGCAGACGCCCTCAACATGGCGCACAGCCCCATGTACAGGCGCCGCCCGATCCCGCCAACGGCAGCAGTGAGAAAGCGAATTCAAGCCTGGCTCGCGCAAATTTTTTCCAAACCACGTCAGGGCGCCTCGGCCCTGTCGCATGTCCGAAGAGGTCATCAATGTCTGTAGCTGACATCAAGAAATCCGATATCGTTGCGCAATTCCAACGCGCTCAAGGCGATACCGGCTCCCCCGAAGTCCAGGTGGCTCTGCTCACCGCCCGTATCAACGAACTGACTGGTCACTTCAAAGAACACATGAAGGACCATCACTCGCGCCGCGGTCTGCTGCGTATGGTCAGCCGTCGCCGCAAGCTGCTCGACTATCTCAAGGGCCGCAATCCCGATTCGTACCGCGCACTGATCGAAAAACTCGGTCTGCGCAAGTGATCGACGGGGCTGGCTCCCCATGACGCAACCGTGGTCGGTGCGACGCATGTCGCAGCGGCCACGGTTTTTCATTTGTAAGGAATAATCGTCATGTTCAATAAAGTGACTAAATCGTTCCAGTACGGCCAGCACACGGTCGTCCTGGAAACTGGCGAGATCGCTCGCCAGGCCTCCGGCGCCGTGGTGGTGTCGATCGAGGACACCGTCGTCCTGGCCACTGTCGTGGCTTCCAAGAAGGCCAAGCCGGGCCAGACGTTCTTCCCGCTGACCGTCGACTACATCGAAAAGACCTACGCCGCCGGCCGCATCCCGGGCGGGTTCTTCAAGCGCGAAGGCAAGCCGTCCGAAAAGGAAACGCTGACCTCGCGCCTGATCGACCGTCCCCTGCGTCCGCTGTTCCCCGAAGACTTCTACAACGAAGTCCAGGTGGTCCTCCACACGCTGTCGGTCAATCCTGAAATCGATCCCGACATCCCCGCCATGATCGGCGCCTCCGCCGCGCTGGCCATCTCGGGCATCCCGTTCAACGGCCCGATCGGCGCCGCGCGCGTGGGTTACATCAATGGTCAGTACACCATCAACCCGACCGCCTCGGACCTGAAGTCGTCCAAGCTGAACCTGGTTGTCGCCGGTACCGAAAACGCCGTGCTGATGGTGGAATCGGAAGCTGACCAGCTGTCCGAAGAAGTCATGCTGGGCGGCGTGGTCTACGGCCACCAGCAAATGCAGACCGTCATCAACGCCATTCACGAATTGGTGAAGGACGCTGGCAAGCCCGATTGGGAATGGCAAGCTCCCGCCAAGGACGAGGCCCTGATCGCCGCGGTCACCGCCGCTGCTCAGGACGGCCTGAACGCCGCCTACCAGATCCGCGAAAAGCAGGCTCGCACCACCAAGCTGCGCGAAGTCTACTCGGACGTGTCGGCCAAGCTGGCCGCCGCTGCCGCGGAAAAGGGCGAATCCGCCCCGGACGCCGTCACGGTCGACAACATCCTGTTCTCGCTGGAATCGGCCATCGTCCGCGGCCAGATCCTGAACGGCGAGCCGCGCATCGACGGCCGCGACACCCGCACGGTGCGCCCGATCAGCGTGCGCCTGGGCGTGCTGCCCCGCGCGCACGGCAGCGCCCTGTTCACCCGCGGTGAAACCCAGGCGCTGGTCGTGGCCACGCTGGGCACCAAGCAGGACGAGCAGATCATCGACGCGCTCATGGGCGAATACCGTGACCGCTTCATGATGCACTACAACATGCCTCCGTTCGCCACCGGCGAAACGGGCCGCATCGGTGTGCCCAAGCGCCGCGAAATCGGCCACGGCCGCCTCGCCAAGCGCTCGCTGGTGCCGCTGCTGCCGGCGCCCGAAGACTTCCAGTACACGATCCGCCTCGTGTCGGAAATCACCGAATCCAACGGCTCCTCGTCGATGGCCTCGGTCTGCGGCGGCTCGCTCGCCATGATGGACGCCGGCGTGCCGGTCAAGGATCACGTGGCCGGCGTGGCCATGGGCCTGATCCTGGACGGCGGCAAGTTCGCCGTGCTGACGGACATCCTGGGCGACGAAGATCACCTGGGCGACATGGACTTCAAGGTTGCGGGCACCGAAAACGGCGTCACCGCACTGCAGATGGACATCAAGATCCAGGGCATCACCAAGGAAATCATGCAGGTTGCGCTGGACCAGGCCCGCGAAGGCCGTCTGCACATCCTCGGCAAGATGAAGGAAGCCCTGGACGGTTCGCGCGGCGAGCTGTCGGCTTTCGCGCCGCGCATGCTGACCATCAAGATCAACCCCGAGAAGATCCGTGACGTGATCGGCAAGGGCGGCGCCACCATCCGCGCGCTGACCGAAGAGACCGGCACGCAGATCGACATCTCCGACGACGGCACGATCGTGATCGCCAGCGTCGACGAAACGCAGGCCAAGGAAGCCCAACGCCGCATCGTCGAACTGACCGCCGACGTCGAAGTGGGCCAGATCTACGAAGGCTCGGTCCTGCGCCTGCTGGACTTCGGCGCCATCGTGCAAGTGCTGCCGGGCCGCGACGGCCTGCTGCACATCTCCGAAATCGCCAACTACCGCATCGCGAACATCAACGATGTGCTGAAGGTCGGCCAGCAAGTCCGCGTCAAGGTCATCGAGGCCGACGACAAGGGCCGCCTGCGCCTGTCCATCAAGGCGATCGGCGGCATCGAGCAGCAGCAGCCCGCTGCCGCTCCCGAAGCTGCCCCCCAATCGGAACCGCAAGCCGAATAAGCCTGCAGCATCCTGATTGAAGAACGGCGCCGCGATGATCGGGCGCCGTTTTTTTTCGCCCTCGTCCAGGCGGACGCGTCCCCGGCGCCGTGGTTCCCCTGTCCGCCTGGCTTACGGTAAAGTCTTGCGCGAGAGAGGCGCCGCCCGTTTGCCGCTGGCGCGTGCTCGACGCATCATCGAAAAGGGGGCATTCGGATGAGCAAGGCATGACGGCGTGGCCGATAACCGCAGCCACGGCGGCGCTGCTGGCAGCGCTGCTGACCGGGTGCATGACGCCCACGGCGGGCCAGCGCGGCCCCAAGGGCGAAGACATGTCCGCCGACCAGTTCGCGCAGACGGACTTCAACCGCACCGTCACGCTGGAAGTGCGCGACAACCTCGCCAGCCTGTATGCGCTGCTCGACAAGCTGTACCGGCGCAATCCGCGCGAATGGCGCAAGACCGGCGTGCCGGACCTGGCCGCCGCGGTCAACCGCGTCAAGCATTCCATCGAAGTCCGCGTCCCGCCCAGCGACCTCGCCGGGCTGCGCGACGTCCAGATCCTGGCGGTGGCGCTGGATCCCAACTATTCGGGCGACCGGGTCGGCGCCTTCATCTACGGCCTGGCGGACACCATCATCGCCGCCCACAACGGCAAGACGCGCCTCTACGCCACCGACGCCCTGGATGGCCAGCGGGTCTACAATGCCGCACGGAACGTCGAGGCGGCGGCCTGGCTCCTGGCCACGCGCCGCAACAACCAGGGCGAATTGCTGCTGCTCGCCAATGAAATTTCTCCGGACGCCACCAATCTCAGCTTCGAGCGCGAGTTCGGCGCCATCATCGGCCGGCTGGACCTGATCGCCAACCTGCTGGGCGAAAACTCCCGGCGCATCGGCATCAACTACGCCCAGGGCCTCTTGCTATTCAACTTCCTGCCTGTGCGTTAACAGGATTTCCATCGTGATCGATATCGCCTCCATCCAGACCGCCCGCGACAACCTGCGCGGCCAGGTGCTGAAGACCCCATTTACCCTGTCGCGCACGCTGTCCGACATCTTCGGCGCCGAAATCTGGCTGAAGTTCGAGAATCTGCAGTTCACCGCTTCATTCAAGGAACGGGGCGCGCTGAACCGCATGCTCACGCTCTCGGACGAGGAGCGCGCCAAGGGCGTGATCGCCGTGTCGGCCGGCAACCACGCGCAGGGCGTGGCCTATCATGCGCAGCGCATGGGCGTGCCCGCCGTGATCGTGATGCCGCGCTTCACGCCGACCGTCAAGGTCGCCAACACGCGGCGGTTCGGCGCCGAAGTCGTCCTGGCGGGCGACACCTTTGACGACGCCAAGGCGCGCGGCTACGAGCTGGCGCGCGAACGCGGCCTCATCATGATCCATCCCTACGACGACGAAGCCGTGATCGCGGGGCAGGGAACGGTTGCGCTGGAAATGCTGGAAGACCAGCCGGCGCTCGACACCCTCGTCATCGCCATCGGCGGGGGCGGCCTGATTTCGGGCATCGCCACGGCCGCCAAGGCGGTCAAGCCCGGCATCGAGATCGTCGGCGTCCAGACCGAGCGCTTTCCCGCCATGTACGCGGCGGTCAAGGGGACGACCATGCCGCCCGGGCAGTACACCATCGCCGAGGGCATCGCCGTCAAGTCGCCCGGCGACCTGACGCTGCCCATCGTGCAGCGGCTGGTCGATCGCATCGAACTGGTCAGCGAGGCGGACATCGAACACGCCATCGTGGTGCTGCTGGAAATCGAAAAGACCGTCGTCGAAGGGGCGGGGGCCGCCGGCCTGGCGGCGCTGCTGCGCGCCCAGGAAGAAGGCAGCGACCGCTACAAGGGCAAGCGCATCGGGCTGGTCCTGACCGGCGGCAATATCGATCCGCTGATGCTGGGCGAACTCATCGAGCGGGGCATGGTGCGCGCCGGCCGCCTGGCCCGCATTCGCGTCGACCTGCGCGATCTGCCGGGGGCGTTGGCCCATGCCACCAAGCTCATCGCCGATGCCCAGGCCAACATCACCGAGGTCCATCACCAGCGCGCGTTCACCTCCTTGCCGGTGCGCAATGTCGAGGTCGACTTCGTGCTTCAGACACGCGGTCCCGAGCACATCCAGGAAGTGATCGACATCCTGAATGCGGCGGGCTTTGCCGCCAGCAATCACGATCATTGATCGGTCCGCCGGCGCCAGGCGCCGGCATGAAGCTTTCAAATTGCTTTAACCCGCCTGTCAATCTGTCCGCCAGTCGGCATGCGCAATCGAGCGCCTGCCGGCTGAATTTTTTTGCGCGTCGAGACACCCCATTGCGGCTTGTCCGCGCGCGATGCATGCGCTTGGCAAGACCGCTCGGGCAGGCGGCTGTGGAAAGGGAAAATGCATCTTAATGTTTCAGCCAAAATTATTTTGGCAAAACAGGGAACTTTCCTGAATTTGTGAAACCCGTAGAATCCGCGCGTTCTCCCGGCCGGTTGTGGTGTGAAACCACCCTTGCGCAAGCACCATTCGTCCCCCGTGCGTCCGGTCCATGGTCTCGGGAATATCCCCAACAAAATCATGGTTGGTACGGATAGGAACTGTGTCGTTCCACGATTTACCATCCGGCGTTCATGACGTTGCCGCCGCTTCCGGGCGGTTGCGTTGGATGAGAAATACGCGCCTTGGCAGACATCGATCCGCCCCGCGCGGCAGTTAAGGGAGACAGCAGCTTGATAAAAAACCGACAGGATTTCTGGTCCGGTGTGATGTTCATTGTTTTGGGGGGAGCCTTTGCCGTGCAGGCGACCCAGTACTCCATGGGCAGCGCCGCCCGCATGGGGCCGGGCTACTTTCCGTTCTGGCTGGGCATCGTGCTGGCGCTGATGGGCGCGACGGTGCTGATGAGCGCCTTGTCGCCGCGCGCCGAGACCACCACGATCAGCCGCTACGACTTCCGCATCCTCTTCCTGGTGGTCGGCTCGGTCTTTCTCTATGGCTTTGCGCTGCGCTATCTGGGGCTGTATCTCTCGGTCTTCATGCTGGTCGTCATCAGCAGCGTCGCCAGCCACGAATTCAACTGGAAGGTCGCCGTCGCCAACGGCCTGTTCCTCGTGGCGTTTTCCTACCTTGCGTTCATTCGCGGGTTGGGACTGATCTTTCCGCTGTGGCCCAGCGTGTTCACCAATTAAGGACCGGACATGGAACTGCTTCAGAACCTGATGCTGGGGTTTTCGGTCGCTTTCACGCCGGAAAACCTGACTTACGCCTTCATCGGCTGCCTGCTGGGCACGCTGGTCGGCGTGCTGCCGGGCCTGGGCCCGGTGCCCACCATCGCCATGCTGCTGCCCATCACCTATGTGCTGCCGCCCACCGCGGGCCTCATCATGCTGGCCGGCATCTATTACGGCACCCAATACGGCGGATCGACCACGGCCATCCTGGTGAACCTGCCGGGCGAGACCTCGGCGGTGGTGACCGTGCTGGACGGGCACCAGATGGCCCGCAACGGCCGCGCCGGCGCCGCGTTATCGCTGGCCGCCATCGGTTCGTTCTTTGCGGGTAGCGTGGCCACCGTGCTGATCGCGGCCTTCGCGCCGCCGCTGGCCGAAGTGGCGTTCGCGTTCGGCCCGGCCGAGTACTTCTCGCTGATGGCCCTGGGCCTGATCGGCGCCGTGGTGCTGGCCTCGGGCTCGCTGCCCAAGGCCATCTGCATGATCCTGCTGGGCCTCTTGCTGGGCATGGTGGGCACCGACGTCAACTCGGGCGTCGCGCGCTATGACTTCAGCATCCCGGAACTGCAGGACGGCATCGATTTTGCCATCGTGGCCATGGGCGTGTTCGGCCTGTCGGAAATCATGAGCAACCTGGAACTCAAGGAGAACCGGGTCGAGATCACCGACAAGGTCGGCTCGCTGTATCCCAGCCGCCAGGAATTCCGCGAGGCCGCGCCGGCCATCGTGCGCGGCACCGCGCTGGGCTCGGCCCTGGGCATCCTGCCCGGCGGCGGGTCGGTGCTGTCGGCCTTCGCGTCCTACACGATGGAAAAGAAGCTCTCGAAGGAACCGGAGCGTTTCGGCAAGGGCCATCCCGCCGGGCTGGCGGGTCCCGAGTCCGCCAACAACGCGGGCGCGCAGACCTCGTTCATCCCGCTGCTGACCCTGGGCATCCCGGGCAATGCGGTGATGGCGCTGATGGTGGGCGCGATGACCATCCACAACATCCAGCCGGGGCCGCAGGTCATGTCCAGCCACCCCGAGCTCTTCTGGGGCCTGATCGCCTCGATGTGGATCGGCAACCTGATGCTGGTGGTGCTGAACCTGCCCCTGATCGGCATCTGGGTGAAACTGCTGCGCGTGCCTTATCGCATGCTGTTCCCCGCGATCCTGGTGTTCTGCACGATCGGCGTGTATTCACTGAACTACAACGCGTTCGACATCTTCATGTTCGCCATCTTCGGCATCGTGGGCTACGTCTGGAGCAAGCTGGGCTGCGAAGGCGCGCCGCTGCTGCTTGGCCTGGTGCTGGGTCCGATGATGGAAGAGAACTTCCGCCGGGCGCTGCTGCTGTCGCGCGGCGAGTTCTCCACCTTCGTCACGCGGCCGCTGTCGGCGACGCTGCTTGGCTTGGCCGTCATTCTGCTGGTGCTGGTCGCGTTGCCCGCGCTGCGCAAGAAACGCGAGGAAGCCTTCGTCGAGGTCGACTGACCGACTGACTGACTTTCCGGCTATTGGTTGGCTCCGGGTCTGGTTTGGCGCAAGCTGGCCAGGCCCCTTTTTTTACTGCCGGGCCACCAGGTTCTTCAGGCCGTACAGGCGCTCGCGGTGCAGGGTGGCGGTCAACGGCTCGGGCTCGCGGCCCAGCGCCACATAATCGGCCGGGATCATGGCGATGGCGTCCTGCATGTTCGCGGACCCCGCGTGCCACCACTGCACCAGCATCCGGTCCGGGTTGTAGACGTCCAAACCCTGACGGCGCAGCTCCGACCGGTTGAAATCCTTCAGGTTCCAGGTCAGGACCTGCACCGTCGGCGTCTGAGGCAGCCCGCAACGCGCGCGCCGCGCCAGTCCCGCCGCGATCACATGGAAGTCCTTGGGGTCGCTGTAGCGCAGCGACGCCTCATAGACCTGCGTGTCGGTTTCCATGGCCCCCGGAAACCGCGCATTCATGTCGGCCCAGAATTCGGCCATCACCTCTGGCGGAATGTCCCAGATGCGGCAGGCATTGCGGCGCCATTCCTCGCCGATGCGTTCGGTCCAGACCGGCTGGAACACCCCGGCGTCGGCCAGCCGCAGCAACAGCCGGCGCAGGATTCCAGACATGAGGACGCAGGCGTCCAGGACGATGAACGGCGGGGAGGAAGGGGGGGAGGTCAAGATGTGATCTGTCACCGGCTTGGGCAAGGCGCGCGGGCGGCCGGGCCGGGCTTGAATTGAGGGCAAGGCAGAAGAATAGTGTTTTTTTCGGCGCCTTGCCGCCGCGGACGTCACTTTTTGAGTATTTCGTCCAGCGCCTTTAGCACCAGCTCGCTCGTGCCGTGCAGGCTGGTCGCGAAAACCGCATAGACGACCACCAACACCGCCAGCGCGCCCATCCATGGCGTCCACCACGGCCACAGCCGGCCCACGCGATAACGGCTGGACACGATGTTTTCCTGTGCGTCGGTCAGGGCCTCCGGCGTTTCTCCCCGCATCGCCCGCAGCTCCCGGTGCAGTTTGGTAATAATCGACTGGAGCGCTTCGACCTGATTATGTTGCATGCCGTATTTGCCTTTGAATCCCAGGCACAGGCACAGGTATTTGAATTCCAGCACGTCGCGGTATTTGGCCGGGTCCATCATCATGCGCGAAAGCACCGTGAAGAACTTTTCCCCGCCCCAGGTTTCGTTGTGATTCACGCTGAGCAGCGACCGCTCGGCCCAGCGCGAATGCGCGCCCCACGGCGTGCCCATGACCGCCTCGTCGATAAAGGTGCACAGCGCATAGCGATAGGCGAGCTGCGTGGCGCTGTCGTAGCCGTGCTGGCGGATTTCTCCGTCCAGCGCGGAAATCTGGTCGCGCACGGCGCCGTACAACTGTTCGATGCCTTCGTAGGCGTCAAGCTTGCGCAGGCGGATGACCAGTCCGAACAATGGCAGCGCCCCGTCCACCAGGGGGTTGTAGCCGTGTCCGCGAAGCTGGAATCCCAGATCGGCGTCGCGGTCGATATTCTCGATGGTGTCGAACGCGATTATTCCTTTCTGGTCGATCACCGCGACGGGACTGGTGCGCAAAAATCCGCCAGGACCGGAATGGGCATTATCGATGGGTTTCATGTCATTGGCTCCTGATTGCCCAGAACTGCAATTCCATCTCGGGATAGTCCCCCGCAATGTGGAAACCAAAGCCGGCGGTCTCGCGCATCATCTGCCAGCTCGGGTGGCTGCGGTCGAACTGGAAGTACGTGAATCCGGCATGAAAGGGCAGATGCCGGGGCGCGACGGGCAGGGGCAAGAGGGGGATGCCGGGAAGCTGCAGGCTGACCAGTTCGCCCAGCCTTTCCATCGATGTCACCTTCGCCTGCTGCACGAACTGCTGCCGCAGTTTGTCCAGCGGCATGCGCGCACGCACGGCCAGGATGAAATCGGCCTCGGCATACAGGCGCCGGTCGTGCACCGCCGCGGTCAGCACGCCGTATTGCTGGCGCTCGATGGGCAGCGATACGGCGCGGGGCTGCAGCACGGTGCTCAGCGCGCGGCGCAGCGTCTCTTCGAGCACGCGGAACGAAGCGCGCGGGTCGTCGTGCTGGTAGGCCGGATACTCCTGGGGCAGGCGGCCTTCGTCGGTAAACGTGACCAGCTCGCCGCAGGCCTGGCTGAACGCGATGTAAAGCTGTTCCGGGTGGACGCGCCTCAGCCGGGACAGGTGCAGGAACAAGGGGTGCAGGCGGTTGAGCACCAGCAGCAGATTGAAGTCGGTCACATCGGCCACGCCGGCCTGGCCGGGCGAGCCGATGCGCTCGGCGATGTTCTTCGCGCGCTCTCGCATCAACCCGGCAATTTCCCCGAGATAGCGCTTGAGCGGAGGAATCGCGTTCAGCGAAATGCCGGTGGGATAGAAAGTCTCGTCCAGCAGCAGGCTGCCGTCGGGCCGCCGGTCCAGCAGGCGGCACAGGGCAATGCCGGTAAACGCGCTGCGGTCGTCGCGCTCCAGCGCCAATTGCAGGTTCAACGCGGCCAGGTTCATGGGCACGTAGTCGCCTTCCTAGCTGTGCGTGTCGCGGACCTCTTCGCTGCGCGTCACGTAGCGGGCATTGGCGTAGGTGTCGGGCCATTGCACCTCCAGCACGCCGTCGGAGCGCAGCGGCAGGGTCAGGTACACCGTCTGGTTGACGGCCGACGCGTCGGTGATGGGCAGGGGCACGGGCGGCGGCTGATCGTTGGGGATGTCGAACACGCTGCCGTCCGGCATGACGCCGCGCGCGCGCACGATCGCGATCTTGCCGAAGCTCAGGTACTCCTGGTTGAGCTCCAGCTCGCTGAAGCCATAGAGGTGCTCGCTGACGCCGTTCACGCGCTGGTTGACGTGATGCTCGGCGACGCGGGCGTGCTGCTGGAAATGCTGGGGCTTGACGAAAAGCCCCTCGCTCCAGATAACGGGATTGCGTGATGTCATGGTTGGGGACTCGAAGGCGAGGGGCGGCGGCTTTCGTCGGTAATGGCGACGCGCGTGCCGCGCAGGGTCAGCAGCAGGGCGTATTTGCGCCCTTTGGGCTCGATCCGGAAGGCCTGCTTCCACACGGCGCCATTTTGTTCATGGAAGTCGGCCACGATGGCGACGTAGCGCGTGTCCTCCTGGATGCGCGCGAAATCGATGTACTTGAACTGTCCTGGCTGCAGGACATAGTCGTCCTCGGTCACGAACGTGGTGCCCAGCGCTTTCTTCAAGTCCCGCGCCAGCAGCAGCGGGTCCGCGTTCAGCAGGAGCGAATCGTCCTTGAGCTGCAGCACCTTGAAGGCGATGGGCGTGGCCATGCTGCGCGCCGGCGCGGCCGGCTCCGTGAATGCGTGGCTCGTGCCCTGGCTGTACTGGCCCAGACCGCGCTCCAGGCCCTGCGCGTCCGCATCGGCCTCGTCCCCGCTCTCGAGCGCCAGCGGCAACGGCGCGCGCGTCACGCCCTGGTTCGCCAGCGCCGGCCCGGCGCCGAACCGGCGGTTGGGCAGGTAGTGAGGTGACGCGGCGAGCGCCTCGGGCAGCGGCGCGGGGGCCGCGGCGGCCTGGGGCTGCGAGATGCGAGACGATCCCCGATCGACGCGGCTGAGCGGCTGCGACGCGGGCGCGGTGTCTTCCAGCTCGTCCAGCAGGCCGCGCAGGCCGGCGATCAGCTCGCGCCGGCTGCCTGATTTGAGATTGACCTCGAAAGGGCCCTCGCCGCTGTCGCGCGCGAGCGCGGCGGCAGCGGGCGAGTCGATCGGCTGCGGCGCGGGGGCGCTTTCGGGGTTGGGGTTGACGTCTTCGGCGGCAAACAGGCTCAGGCCGATCTGGCTGGGCTGATCGTCGGGCGCGCCCACCGGGATCGATGGGTCCATCAGGATCTGCCCGGTCTTGGTCAGGACCTCGCCCACCGAGCCGCACCCGGCCAGCAGGCTGCACGCCAGCCCGAGGGGAACCAGGCGCCTCATTGGGCCTCCGCGCGCAGTGCGCGGTCATAGGCCTGCGCAAAGATTTCCCAGAAAAGCTTTTCGAACCCGCGTTGGCGCGCCGAGCTGAGTTCATCGTAGTAATGGGCATACATCCGCCACGCCCAATCGGCGTCGTCGCCCTGCGCCGGCTGATCGGTACGATAGCGGCGAAAACGCTGCAGCAGGTGCTCGGGCGAGAAGGCGTGCAGCAGGGCTTCCAGCCCGGACTCTATGCCCTTGACCACCGCTGCCTGGTGCAGCTTCAGTTGCGTCATGCTTTCTTCGACCGCGGCCATGGGCGACAGATGCACGACGCTGCGCTTGCTGGAGAACATGGCGCGCAGGGTGTCCGGATAGCTCTGGCCAAGGCGCAGCGGATTGTCTTCGATGGGCTGCAGGGTCAGCGCGTTCATCGCCATGCGCGGCGCCGGGTCTCCCCCGGCGCCGTACAGGGCGGCAATGCCGCGTATGGCCGCGCCCAGCGCCTGCCCGGCTTCGAGCAGCAGGGCCCGGCTGGCCGGGGTATCCAGATCGTCGAGCGCAATGCCCATGCCCTGCAGCAGCGCCGCGGCCGCCTGCGGCGTATCGCCGGCCGCCTCGGGCGATGCGGCCGTCCAGGCCGGGTCGGAAAGATAATGTTCGCGTGACTGCGGCATGCGGAAATCTCCAGTAGGGGTCTTGGGCGAGCCGGCGACCGCGGCATAGCGGGTGGAGGCCAGGTCCGGTTGGGTGGGCACGTGGGCCGCGTACGGCTTGAGCGCGTCGGCGGCGTCGGGCGACATCGGCGCAGCCGACGCGGCCTGTTCCGCGGCATCCAGGGCGCGCAAGGGGTCCAGGTCGGCGTGCGGATCGTGCGGCGCAGCCAGGGCCCGGAAGACGGCGTCCTGCGCAGGCGCGCCGCCTTCCCGCTCGAATACGTAGCGGTCCCGTGGCAAATCGTCCATGCCGCCGCCCTGGTCGTTGAGGATTTCGCTCACCTCGTACTGCGCAAGGTGGCGGGACGCGTCCGGCAGCGCGTGCTGCGCATCGTGCAGATGCACGGCAACCTGATAGGGGCCGATGTGCAGGATGTCGCCGTCGCTCAGGCGTGCGCCGACCTGTGCGCCCAACGGATCGCGCGCGCCGTTGACATGGGTAAGGCCCGAACGGTCGATCACGCAGAAGGCGCCGTCGCTGTGGCGGATTTCGCAGTGGACCGGCTGCACGCGGCCGGCCTTGTCGACCAGCGTCCAGCTCGCGCCGTGGCTGCCGATGGTGCCGCCGGCGATGCCGAACCGGTGCCGGGGCGTGCTGCCATGCTGCAGCGCCTGGGGATTGGCGACGACGAGCGCGATGCCGCACTCGGAGGGGGCGGGTGTCATAGGCGCGCCTTTATTCTGACGTGGGAGGACCGGCGCACGACCGTGTGCGCGACAAAGCTCGTCCAGCCCAGATGGGCGCCGCTGGCGCGCCCCAGGTTGAACGGCGGCACTTCTTCCTGACGCAGGCCCAGGTCCAGGTCATAGGCGGCGGGGTCGCGCAACAGGAAGTCGATCAGCTTGCGCAGACGCTCGAAGTTCTCGCCGCTGGGCAGGAATTCGCGAAAGCGCCGCTGGTCGAGGTCGGGAATGACGATGGTGAACTTGCTGTAGCGCGTGCGTACACGGCCGCCGATGACAAAGGTGTCGCCCAGCACCCCGTTGCGTTCGCCCAGCGCGAGCCGCTGTCCCGGCGTGATGTGCATGTACCGGGGTTCGAATTCGCGGATATGCACCGTCTTCAAATCAAAGCAGTGCGCGATGATGCCCGCGACGACTTGCGCGGAGCGGCTGCGGCCCGCAATCGCGCCCGCATAGCTCAGCAACCGGCTCCAGGCGATGGGCGTCACGCCACGCAACTCGACGTCGCCCAGCCCCACCATGGCAAAGACATAGCGCGAGAACCGATCCTGCGCTTCGCGTCGGAATCGCACGTAGTACCGGTATTTGCGCCACGCGTGGTGCAGCAGCGTCAGCAGCCGGTGGTGAAAGAAGTCCAGGAATGCAGGCCGTATGCCGACGCCCTGGCCGTACTCGTAGGCCAGGCGGTCCAGGTAGTGGCCGGGCAAGGGCGAATCCGGCCCATGCAGGCCGAAGAACGTCGCCTGCACGCGGTAGTCGCTGCTGGCCGAGGCGGGCATGCGTTCGGCCAGCGAGACGTCCGAAGCGGGAAAGCCCAGTCCGGCATAGCTGCTCAGGCGGACGCGCTGACGCTCCGGTTCCGCGCTCTCGGGCGCCTCCAGATTGTCGTCGTGCAAGCCGTGCAGTTGCTCGAGCAGGCGGAAGAAGTCGTAGTTCTTCGCGTCGGCCAGCAGATGGTCGGCTAGATCAACGGTTGTTTGCCGGTCTGCAGGGGCCATTCGTAGTGCTCGTTGTTGCCGGTGTTGGTCGCTTCCAGCAGATGAAAGGAATTGATGCTCGCGTACAGGGCAAGGAAGTGGCTGAGTACAGTGCCAAAGAGATACAGGTCGCCTTCACACAGGAAGGCCTGGGGGTCCAGCCTGATGCGGGTTTTCAGCCCGCGGATCGGCAGGCCCTTCATCAGCAGGTCGGTGGGCGTGGTGACGGCGTCCTCGATTCCGTCCAGCCGCTTGCGGGTGGCGCGCGCGCGCTGGATGTCGTGCAGCGCGGCGAAGTCGTAGCCGCGCAGGACTGCCTTGAGCGGCTCCGTGGAAAGCAGCGACAGGTAATTGAGCGACAGGTTGGAAATGAGCGTCCATTGCAGTTCCCCGTCCAGCACAGGGCGATAGGAAGGCGTCGGGCGCGTGACGTTGCTGTAGCTCGCAAACGTGGGCGTGGTCTGGGTTTGCAGGCAGATGTCGCCTACGCCCAGGGCCAGCGGAAGATCCTTGTTGGTGCACGTCAGCGCCAGGGAGACCGTCTCGTCCTCGTCGATGTAGTCGGTCTCGTCGCTGCGGATGAACGACACGCGATGCAGCACCCCGTCCGAGGCCAGCGCCTTCTCGATCCGCGTGCGGTAGTAGAGCGCCGAGCGGCCCTGCGCGTGCTCGATCTCGTGCTGCAGGGATTCGAAGGGATGAAAGGTGCGCAGGAATTTTCCGCGTTGTCCATCGGTCTTGCGATGCCAGCCGCTCACGTCGTCGATGCTGAAGATCTCGTAGGCGTCGGGCCGCTGTCCGCCTGGCACGATCCGCTGTTCGGCAAGGCGTCCGTTCAGGTTGATGGGTTCGGCGTCATGCGCGAACAGGTTCACGGCCGGCGTGCAATACAGCATCAGGTCGCCGTTGCGCAGCCTTATGTCGGCTGGCATGGGGCGATTGAAATGGAATTCGATCCGGACGGCGCTGGTGCTCTGCGCCGGCCACAGCGAACGCAGCCCCGTCAGGCTGAAAAATTGGAAGCGGCGCGGAAAGATGAAGTATTCCTGCAGAATCCGATACCCGTCGAAGACATTCTTGGGATACGGCAGCAATGCTTCATCGGCGCAGAAGCCGGGAAAGCTGACCTGGCGCGGCGACAGCCGGCGCGTCTGCCCGTCGACCTCGACCCGTATCTCGCCCAGGTAGCGCGACAGCCACAGGTACAGGGTGAGGGCGGTCGTGTCGTCTCCGCTCAGGTGAAAATCCAGCTGATCGCAGTCGAAGCTGTCCAGCGCATTGCCCGCCATGGGCGCCAGGTCGACGCGCACGATGGACTTTTCGCGCGTGTGCGCATCGCTGACGTCCTGGATCCGCAGCGGATAGATCGTGACGTCCGAGCAGGTGCGGAATTCGCAGCGCATGCCCTCCACGGGCCGGGACAGGACCTGCGTGCCCTTGGGGATCACCTGCCGCGTCGTGATGGCGCGGTCGATGGGATCGAAGCGCATGATGGTCACGCTGGGCAACGGACGCAGGTAATTCGGCCACAAGAGCTGCAGCAGCGAATGCGTCAGTTCGGGAAGGTCGTCCTCGATCTTCAGGCGCAACTTGGCGGTGAGGAACGCGAAGCCTTCCAGCAGCCGCTCCACGTCGGGATCGGCCGCCTCGTCGCCCAGGAACTGGGAGAGCTGTGGATTGTCGCGCGCGAACTCGCGGCCGAGCCGGCGCAGGTAATCCATTTCTTCGCGGAATTTTCCCCGCAACGGCATGTTCTATGCGCCTCCTTGGGCGTTGGCTATACGATCCGCGCGTATCGGTCCGGGCGGTGGATGATGAGGTCGATCTCCACCTGTTCCTCGGCGTTGGCCAGCGGCACCAGGCAGTCCAGGCGGAAGGTCAGGTCCAGCGGCCGCGCGCCGTCCGGGCGCGCATGCACCGCCAGCACCCGGACGCGGGGTTCGAACTCGGCCACGGACTGGCGGATGTCCTGGCTGATGCGCAGCAACAGGTCGGCGCTTCCGGTCGCGGCGTCGTTGAAGTCCAGCAGGCCCAGGCCAGGCGAACTTATCGAGCAGCCTCGCCGGCTGTTGAGGATGAGTTCGAGATGCCGCTTGATGGCGCGAATGCGCGCCGCCGCGGCGTCCTGGCGGGACCGGACGCGCCGCGGCGGCGCGTCCGGCTCCAGCCGCTCGAACAGGCTGCCCTGTCCGGATGACCTGGGCATGCGGCCTTACTCCTTGTCCAGGCGACCCACCAGCGACAACTCGAAGTTGGCGCCCATGTACTTGAAATGCGGCCGTACGGCCAGCGCCACCTGGTACCAGCCCGGGTTGCCCGCGACATCCTGCACCTGCACTTTGGCGGCGCGCAGCGGGCGGCGGCTGCGCACGTCGGAAGACGGGCTTTCCTGGTCGGCGATGTACTGCTTGAGCCATCCGTTGAGCTCGCGCTCCAGGTCCTGGCGCTCTTTCCAGCTGCCGATCTGCTCGCGCTGCAGCACCTTGATGTAGTGGGCCAGGCGGTTGATGATGAACATGTAGGGCAGTTGCGTGCCCAGCTTGTAATTGGTCTGCGCGGCCTGGCCTTCGGGCGTCTTCTGGAAGAGTTTGGGCTTTTGCACCGAATTGGCCGAGAAGAACGCGGCGTTGTCGCTGTCCTTGCGCATGGTCAGGGGAATGAACCCCTCTTCGGACAATTCGAATTCCTTGCGGTCCGATACCAGCACTTCGGTGGGAATCTTGGCCTGCAACTGGCCCAGCGATTCGTAGAGGTGCACCGGCAGGTCGTCGACGGCGCCGCCCGACTGCGGACCGATGATGTTCGGGCACCAGCGGTATTTGGCGAAGCTGTCGGTGATGCGGCTGGCAAGCAGGTACGACGTGTTGCCCCACAGATAATTCTCGTGGTCGCCGTCGATCGTTTCGCGGTACACGAAGCTGCGGGTCGGGTTTTCGAGGGGATCGTAGGGCTGGCGCAGCAGGAAGCGCGGCATGGTCAGACCCAGGTAGCGCGCGTCTTCGGATTCGCGCAGGCCGCGCCACTTGGCAAAGCGCGGGCCTTCAAAGATGTCCTTGACCTCTTTCAGGTTAGGCAGGTCCTGGAAACTCTTGAGGTTCAGGAATTCGGCGCCCGCCGCCGCCAGGAACGGGGCGTGGGACATCGCGCCGACTGAGGCCGCGTAGCTGAGCAGCTTGATGTCGGGCGCGGACGGACCGAACGTGTAGTTGCCCATGATGGCGGCTATCGGCTCGCCGCCGAACTGCCCGTATTCGGCCGTGTATACGTGTTTGTAAAGGCCGCTGCGCGTGATGTCGCCGCAGCTTTCGAAGTCATCCAGCAATTCGTCTTTCGTGACGTGCAGGATTTCGATCTTGATGTTCTCGCGAAAATCGGTGCGGTCGACCAGAAGCTTCAGGCCGCGCCACGCGGATTCGAGCTCCTGCAGCGGCTTCTGGTGAAGAATCGCATCCATCTGGTGGCCGATCTTGCGGTCGATCTCGGCGATCATCTGGTCGACGAGCTGCTTGTTGACCTGTTGCTCGCGTTCTTCGCTCTTGAGAATTTCGCCGATGAATGCCGCGACGCCGCGTTCGGCGACCGCGTAACCCTCATGGGTGGGTTCGATTCGGGTTTGCGCCATGATCTGCTCGAGCAGTCCTTGGCTTTGTTTCATTTCCGGTGCAACGCTGGCTTGGGCCTTCATGCGCTTGTCCTTTTATACCGAGGGGGCGGGGAGTGAAAAGGGGCGGAGGCTCAGGAAGCCGCCGAATCCAGGACCAGGTCCAGTTCCTTGGCCAATGCGCTGCGCGCCTTGTCGTCGGCGAGCAGGGCCTGCAATTGCTTGCGGAATGCGGGTACGTTGCCCAGTGGTCCTTTGAGCGCCACCAGCGCTTCCCGCAGTTCGAGCAGCTTGTTCAGTTCCGGCACCTGGCGGGCAATGGAATCCGGCGAGAAGTCCTTGATTCCCTTGAATTGCAGGGCGACGCTCAGCGTGTCCTCATCCTGCCCTTCGCCCAGGCGCGAAGGCACCTGCATTGCGACCTGCAGCCCCGCACCCGCCATCACCTCGTCGAAGTTGTCCTTGTCGACGCGGACCAGCGGACGCTCTTCGAGCGCGGCCTCTTCCCCATGTCCCTTGAAATCGCCGGTGACGAGCAGCTTCAGCGGCAATTCCATTTCAGTTTGCTGATCGCCAGTCGCTGGCACGTACTTGATGTTGATCCGTTCTTGCGGGGCGACCGAGGCCGATTTTTTTGCCATGTGAATTCCTGGTTAATAACGCGGAAACAGCAACGGGGTTTGCCCTGAATAAACAGGGCGGATTTTCGGAAGTTTTTGAGATTATTTGAGGCTTGCCGGACGCCGTTCAGTTTTGGGTTGCGGACGGAAAATCGGCTTATTAATGCAGTATTTGGAAATACGAATTGGGGCGATCCTAAAGGGATTGGAGTGCGCCAAAAATAATAGAAATTCGAAAAATAAATGCTTGTTTATCTTGTGTTTGATCGCATATTCTTGCCGCGTATTTCGGGTTATTCCTATAACCGCCGGGATTAAGTGTTGATTAACCGGACGGTTCAGGAAATATCAAGAATAAAAACCCTCACGACGTCGGATGAGTGCAATCCATGATCAGAATTGATTTACCGGCAGTTATTCAGCGTTTGAATCCAGCGTGCCGGCAGGCGCTGGAGGAAGCGGCCAGTCTGTGCATCAGCCAGCGCGGTACGGAGGTGACAGTCCCCCTGGTGGTATCAAAGCTGTTGGACCAGCCACTGGGCGACGTGAGGCTCCTGTTGCGGCATGCGGGTCTGGATGTCGACGACGTTCGGCGCGCCGTCTCGGGCGGCCCTTCGTTTCAGGCTGACAATCCGGACCAGTACCCGACCTTCTCCCCGCTGTTGATCGAGCTGTTACAGGAAGCCTGGCTGATCGGGTCGCTGGAACTGGGCCTGACGGATATCCGGGGAGGCAGCCTGCTGCTGGCGGCGCTGCTCAACCCGGGGCGCTACCTGCCCCTGGCGGCGGCGTCGCTCTTTGAGAACGTCAACCGCGAAGCGCTGCGCAAGAACTTCGGCACGCTGCTGGCCGATTCCTCGGAGGCGCCCGCCGATGCGGCGTCCGGCAGGGCGCCGGCGCTGGCCGCCGCCGGCGACGACAGCGCGCTTGCCCGGTTCGGCCACGACCTGACTGCCCAGGCGCGCGACGGCCGCATCGATCCGGTGCTGTGCCGGGACGCGGAGATCGACCTCATGATCGATATCCTGTCGCGCCGCCGCAAGAACAATCCCATCGTGGTCGGCGATGCCGGCGTCGGCAAGAGCGCGGTCATCGAGGGGCTGGCGCTGCGCATCGTCCAGGAGCGTGTGCCCGAACCGCTGCGCCAGGTGGCGGTGTGGGTGCTGGACCTGGGCGCCCTGCAGGCCGGCGCTTCCGTCAAAGGCGAGTTCGAAAAGCGTCTGAAGGCGGTCATCGACGAGGTCAAGGCATCCAGCCGGCCGATCATTCTTTTCATCGACGAGGCGCACACCCTGATTGGCGCGGGCAACGCGGCCGGCGGCGGCGATGCCGCCAATCTGCTCAAGCCCGCGCTGGCGCGCGGCGAACTGCGCACCATCGCCGCGACGACGTGGTCGGAATACAAGAAGTACTTTGAAAGAGACCCCGCGTTGGCGCGGCGCTTCCAGCTTGTGAAGCTGGACGAGCCCAGCCAGGAAAGCGCCGTCCACATCCTGCGCGGCCTGCGCCAGACCTATGAGCAGGCGCACGGCGTGGACGTCAGCGATGACGCGGTGCAGGCGGCGGTGGCGCTTTCCGCTCGTTATCTGTCCGGGCGCCAGTTGCCGGACAAGGCGATCGACGTCCTGGACACGGCATGCGCGCGCGTCGCCACCGCGTTGGCGGAGCCGCCCCGCCGGCTGGCGCGCCTGGAGCAGCAGCAACGCCAGATTGAAGCGGAGACGGCCGTATTGCAGCGCGACGCGCGCGCGGGCCGAAAGGCCCAGAACGGGCGCCTGGCGGCCCTGCAGACGGCAGGGCAGGACGTGCAACGTCAGACCGAGGCGCTGCGCGCGTCCTGGACCCTTCAGAAGCAGCTCGTCGACGAGATTCGGGTGCTGCGTAGCCGGCAAGGCGACGGCGATGGCGATGGCGACGGCGAAACGGCGGGCGACGAGGGCGACGAGGGTGACCTTGTGGCCAAGGTCGCGCAGTTGTCGGAACTGCAGCGCGACGGCGCCTTGCTGCACGCCGACGTGGGACGGGAACAGATCGCGCAGGTGATCGCGGATTGGACCGGCATCCCGGCCACAACCATCAACCGTAGCCAGATGGAGCGTCTGGCGCACCTGCCCGCGCTGCTGCATGAGCGGGTCAAGGGGCAGGATATTGCGATCGAGCGCGTGCACAAACACCTGCTCACCGCGATGGCGGACCTGCGCCGGCCGGGCACGCCGCTGGGCGCCTTTCTGCTGGTGGGACCCAGCGGGGTGGGCAAGACCGAGACGGCGCTCGCGCTGGCCGATGCGATGTTCGGCGGCAAGAATTTCCTCACCGTCATCAACATGTCGGAGTTCCAGGAAAAACACACGGTGTCCCGCCTGCTCGGCGCGCCGCCCGGCTATGTGGGCTATGGCGAAGGCGGCGTGTTGACCGAGGCCATTCGCAAGCAGCCGTATTCGGTGGTGCTGCTGGACGAGGTCGAGAAAGCCCATCCCGAAGTGTTGAACATCTTTTATCAGGCCTTCGACAAAGGCGAACTGGCCGACGGGGAGGGGCGGCAGATCGATTGCAGGAATGTGCTGTTTTTCCTGACGTCCAATCTGGGCTTCGACCAGCAGGATGGCGCGCTGACGGATCTGTCCGAGGAAGCCCTGCGGCAGCGCCTCCTGGCGTTCTTCAAGCCCGCGCTGCTCGCCCGCATGCAACTGATTCCGTACCGGTATCTGGACGAGACCGTGCTGGGCGAGATTGTCGACGGCCGGCTGCTGCGCCTGCAGCAGCAGTTCCGCGCGCGATACGAGGCCGTGCTGGACATCGACACGCAAGCGCGCGACGAGCTGCGCCGCCGCTGCAGCCGTCACGAGAACGGCGCCCGCCTGCTCGATGCCAGCATCGACGGCGAGCTGCTGCCGCCCTTGTCCCTGGCGGTGTTGCAGCGCCTGGCCAGCGGCGCGCCCTTCGGCAACGCGCGGCTGCAGTGGCAGTCCGGCGCGTTCACGGCGAGCGTGGACTAGGGCATGCCGATGGATGCGCTGGAAGTGGCAGCAATTGCGCGGGACTTGATCCTGGCCGACAGTCCGCACGGGCTCGCGCTTGCCTTTCTGTCCGCCGCGACGCGCCAGGCCGGCCTGCGCGCCGCCTGCGTCTACAGCCGCGACGCGGCGGGCGACAAGCTGCTTCCTCTGGCCTGTGCGCCATTCGAGCTTGAACGGCTTGCCGCAATCGACATGGAGGCCCTGGACGATCCGCTGGTCTACAGCCTGACGACGGGCCAGCCGTGTTTCGTCGAGCGCCTGTCCGGCATGGTGGGCGTGGGCGCCGGCTTCGAGCGGCTGGCCGAATGCCTGGGGCCACGCCATGCGCTGCTGACCTCGCCGCAGCGCGATAGCCGCCAGCAGGTGGCGTCCGTGCTCGCCGTGGCCGGCGACGCGCGCAGCCTCGCCGCCTGGCGCGACGATCCGCTGTGGCAGATGCTCCTGCAGGTCTACGAAGCCCTGTCCGCCCGCCTCTACGACCAGATGAGCGCATCGGAAAGCGCGCGCTACCAGCGCAGCCTGCGTCAGCCGCAGGAAGAGCGCCGCAGCCTGCGCGCGGCCCGGCTGCTGGCGGCTGAATTCATCGGGGTCAGCGCAGACGCAAAGCGCGTGCGGGAAGACATCCTGCGCTTTGCGGAATCCACGCTGGCGGTGCTGCTGACGGGGGAAACCGGCACCGGCAAGGACCATGCCGCCTGGCTCATCCATCAGGCGTCGCCGCGCGGCGGCAAGTTCGTGCCGGTGAACTGCGCCGCCATCCCGAAGGACCTGATCGAGGCGGAGCTCTTCGGCAATGTCCGCGGCGCCTACACGGGCGCGACGCAGGCGCGCGCGGGCCTGGTGGCCGAAGCGGACGGGGGCACGCTGTTCCTGGACGAGATCGGCGACATGCCGATGGCGCTGCAGGCCGCCTTGCTGCGCCTGCTCAACGAGAAAAAGTACCGGCCGCTTGGCGGCGCGCGCGAATTCCCATCGGATTTCCGCCTTATCTGCGCGACCCACCAGCCGCTGGCGCAACTGATCCAGGAAGGCCGCTTCCGCGAAGATCTGTACTTCCGAATCCGGCAGCAGACGCTGCACCTGCCCGCGCTGCGCGACCGTCCGGATGACATTGCGCCCCTGGCGGCGCACATCATCCTGCAGCACAACCGCGAGCGGCGTACCCGCGTCGGGGGCCTGGCGCCCGACGCGCTGTCGTACCTGGAAGGCCAGGCTTTCCCGGGGAACGTGCGTGAGCTGCGCAGCCTGCTGCTGGTTGCCGCGGAGCGGGCGGGCCCTGGCGTCTCGATCAGCCGCCAGATTCTGCGGCAACTGCAGGATGGCGGCGCCGAGCGCGGCGCGGCCAATGGCCTGGACCGCAACCTGCACGGCCTCTTTCAAACCGACAACCTGCCGCACGCCCTCGATACGTTCGAGCGGATGCTCGTCACGGCGCGCCTGCAGGCGCTGGAAGGCTCGCGCAGCCGCGCCGCGCAAAGCCTGGGCATACCGAAGCGCACGCTCGCGCGCCGATGCCAGGCGTGGAATCTGGACCGCGAGGACTCCCACTCATGAAATTCTCCACCGCATTACTTGTTTCGATGCTGGCTGCAGCGAGCTGCCAGGCCGGCCCGGCGCCCGGCACCGCGAGAGACGATTGCCGCGCGATCGTGTCCGATCTGGAGCGGCTGGCGTGTTTCGACCGCGCCGCAGGCACGCCGCCGTCGCCCATTCCCGTCGGTGGCGGGTCCGCTGCCGCTCCATCGGCAAGGCCCGGCCCTCCGCCGCCCGCCCCGCAGATTGCCGATCTGGTCCGGCAGAACGAAGCGGGGCGCGCGGCCGGGGACTTTTCGTTTCTGATCTCCCGCGTCGAAGACGCGCTGCCCGGGCAGACCCGGGTCCTGATCTCGGCGCCGGCGCTGGATGGCGCTGCCGAGTCGGCGTTTCTCGCGATCAGCTGCATTGCGAACATCTCCCGGCTGCAATTGCTCCTGCCCCGGCCGTCCGAGCGCAACCAGATTCGCATCCGGCTCTATATCGATGACCGGCCCCTGTCGGCCCCCCGGACCTGGCAGGCGATGGAGCCGGGCAATGTGATCGACGCCGGACGCGGACTGGTGGCCGTCGATCTGCTGCGGCAGTTTTCCTCGGGCGGACGGCTGCGGCTCGAAAGCGACGATGCCGCCGTCCATGGACTGATGTTCGATGCGACCGGCTTGCACGGCCTGATCGCGCAACAGCGGGAGGCGTGTCATTGGTGATCGATTACCCACCCCTGGACCTGGAAAAGCTGGCTGCGCCGCTGGATGCGATCGACCCGGCGGGCTACTTCGATGAAGAAGACGAGACCTTCCAAGGCATCGACCACGAGATGGTCAAGCTGGGTGGTCTGCACGAGCCGCGCATGGATTGGGCCTATGTCGATGAGGCATCGCGCCAATACCTGTCTTCGCAATGCAAGCACTTCCGCGTTGCCGGGCATCTGATCGCGGCGCGCCTGCGTGCAGGCTCCTGGCGCGGCTGGGCCGAGGCCGCGGGCGTGCTGGCCAGCATGGTGGAAGGATATTGGGAAACAGGCCACCCCAAGCCGGGCCCGACCGGCTACCTGGGCAAGCGCAAGTTCGTGGCATTGCAGGTCGAGCGCCTGGGCGCGGCATTGGCCGGCCTGGAGGCGCAGGACGATGCCCGCGAGCATCAGGAAGCGGCGCGCAAGGCGCTGGATGCGCTGCAGGCGCAAGCCCCCGTGGCGAAGCTGGAAGTCGCCATGCTGACGCGGTTGGAGGCGCAGTTCGCGCGCCGCGTGGAACAGCTTCGCTATCCGGAGCCCGCGCCGCCGCCGGCCACGCTGGACCGGCGGGGCGGGCCGGCGATCAGTGAAGCGTTTTTCAGCGCGCCCGACGAGGCCCTGAAGCTGGGAGACGAACGCGAAAGCCGGCGCTCGCTGCTGAGCGTGGCCGAGTTCATCAACCAGCAGGACGCGTACGACCCCACGGGCTACCAGCTGCGGCGCTTTGCGCTGTGGGCCCATCTGCATGCGGCGCCGCCGGTGCGCAAGGAGATGCGCACTGAGTTGATGGCCGTGCCCGCCGACATCGTCGAAGGCTATCGCGAAGCCCTGTCGGCCAACATCGTCAATCCCGCGCTGCTCCAGCGGGTGGAGAAAAGCGTGGTGGCCTCGCCTTACTGGATCCGCGGCAGCTTTCTGGCGGCCAGCATCGCGCAGCGCCTCGAAATGAAGGAGGTCGCGGTGGCCATACGCCTGGCGACCGAACGCTTCGTGCGCCGCATCCCCATCCTGGTCGACCTGCAGTTCAACGACGGCCGCGCGTTCGTCGACAGCGAGACGCGGGGATGGCTGAGCGGCGCGGACGCGGATGGGCAAGGGCGGCAGGCGCCCCTGGAGTTCCGGGCCTTGAGCGAGGAGCTGGCGGCACAGCTGGAGAGCGAGGGCGTGGAGGTGGTGTTGCGCCGCCTGCAGGAGATGCAGGGCGACGACGCGACCCCGCGGTGGCGCGGGCATGCCCGCGTGATCGCGGCGGACATGCTTGCGGCGCGCGGGCTGACGTGGCTGGCAGAGGACCTGTATGCCGGCGTGGACCGGGTCATGCGGGACATGCCGGCCAGCCTGTGGGAGCCCGAGCTGTTCGGCCTCCTGGGGCAGCACCTGGCGGGCCGGCAGGGCGCCGAAGATCAACGCTAGAGCGGAATTTTTAAAGGAAACACGATGTCTAGGATCTGGGCTTATCTCAAGCGCTTTGGCTTGCCCGTGCTGCGCCAGTTCAAGAGCGCAATGCCGGTGCTGCTGCTGTTGGGCGTTCTGTTCCTGTTGATCGGCATTTGGTGGCTGGGCCCCGAGCTGAACTGGAACGCGAGCCGGCCGCTGGCTGACATGCAGGCGCGCCTGCTCGCGACGGTGGGGGTGCTGATGGCGCCGCTGCTCATGTGGCTGTTTGCCTTGCGTCGCCGCAACCGGCGGCTGGAGGCGGAGCGCGAACAGGCGGCGCAGCGCAAGGAGGACCCGGCCCTGCGGTACGTGCAGGCGCAGGAACGCGCGCTCGATTCGAGCCTGGCGGCGCTGCGCGCGAACCTGAAGAGCCGCAACGCCCTGTACGAACTGCCGTGGTATCTGGTCCTGGGCCAGCAGAACTCGGGCAAGACCAGCTTCATCAACCGGTCGAGCCAGAGTTTTTCGCTGACCGGAGAGATCAAGGCGGGCAGCAGGCGCGTGTTCGTGGATCCGGACCTCGCCTACAGCATCGACTGGTGGATGGGCGACGAGGCCGTGCTGATCGATCCGCCCGGCGAGCTGATCAGCCAGACCGAGCCCGCCGCCGCCGAGCCTGCCGCGGCATCGGAGGACGCACCGGCTGCGCCGCCCGCGCCATCCGGAAAAGCCTTGCCCGCCGGCCTGCACGGGCGCCTGTGGGAAGGGCTGATCGACTGGCTGGGCCGCAACCGCAGCCGGCGGCCCCTCAATGGCGTGGTGCTGATGGTGGACCTGGTGACGCTGCTGAACCAGAAGGCCAGCGACCGCAAGGCGCTTGCCATCCTGCTGCGCACGCGCCTGAGCGAACTGAGCCGGCATTTGGGCACGCGCCCGCCGCTTTACGTGGTGCTCAGCAAGTTCGACCTGCTGGCCGGATTTGAGCCGTTCTTCGCGCGGCTGCCGCGCTCGGTGCGCGAAGAGATCTTCGGCTTTACGTTCACCCTGGATTCGGTGAAGAACTACGACGCCTGGCTGGCGGAGCTGGCCAGCCGCTACGACGGCTTCATCGCCCGGCTGAACGAGCGGGTGTTCGACGCCCTGAGCGACGCGAACGCGCTGGAAACGCGGGAGGCGCTGTTCTCGCTGGTGGGCCAGTTGGCCGGCATGCGTCCCGTGCTGCTGGGCTTTCTGGCCGACGTCCTGGGCAGCGACCGCTACATCACGCCGGCGCTGCCGCGCGGCGTGTACTTCTCCTCGGTCTATCAGCAGGGATTGCTCTGCAACGCCTTCATCAACGCCGCGTCGCAGTCGTATGGCCTGAGCGAGCCGCTGGCCGACACGCAGCCCGCCGGGCGGGCGGTCGTCTATTTCGCCCAGCGCGTGTTCCAGCGCATCATTTATCCCGAGGCCGGCCTGGCGGGCGACAACCTGAAGGTGCTGGCCGACAAGCGGCGCGTCCTGCGGGTGGGGTTCGCCGTGGCGGCGCTGGGCAGCCTGGTGCTGATCGGCGGCTGGTACCGCTACTACGGCATCAATCGCGACATGGCCACGCGCGTGCTCGAACGAAGCCGGGACTTCAGCGCCTTCCAGATCGACGGCCGTTCCGATCCGACCGGCCGCAATCTGCTGGCGCCGCTGGACCAGATCAGCAGCGCGGTCGCGGTATTCGGGGATTACCGCGACGCCTGGCCGGTCGTGGCGGACCTGGGGCTGTACCAGGGCCGCAAGATCGGCCCGAAGGTGGACGAGGCCTATCTGCAGTTGCTGTCCCGGCGCTTCCTGCCCGAACTGGCTGGCGGCGTGATGCAGGCCGTGAACGCGGCGCCCGCGGATAGCGACGAGCAACTGGCCGCGCTGCGCGTCTACCGGATGATCGAAGACATCGACAACCGCCGCGCGCCCATCGTGCAGGACTGGATGAGCCGCCAATGGCAGGCGGCGTTTCCGGGCGACGGCGCGGTGCAGGGCGGTCTGATGCGTCATCTTTCCTATGCCATGAAGTACGCGCGCGCCGACCTGCCCATGTACCGCGAGCGGGTGGAAGAGATCCAGCGGCGCCTGCGGCAGGTGCCGATGCCGCAGCGCGTGTACATGAGCATGCGCGAGCAGGCCGGCAAGGCGCTGCAGGCGCCGCTGGACCTGCGCAACGAAGTCGGTCCGGCCTTCGACATCGTGTACGGGGGCGCAGGCCATGCCGAACGCGATACGCGCATCGATGCCTTGCTCACGGCGCGGGGTTATCGGACCTACTTCGAGCCGCGCAGCCAGGATTTCACCGATCTGGCCCTGATCGACCAATGGACGCTGGGCGAGCGCGACCGCATCGATTATTCCGAGGCCGACAAGCAGGCGCTGGCGGTCCGGGTGCGTGCCATCTACAACCGCGACTACGTCGACACCTGGCAGCGCAGCCTGAACCGGCTGGAGGTTGCCGACTTCGACGATATTGCGCAGGCGGTCAGCGTGCTGGGCAGCGTCACCAGTCCGGCCGCGCCATTGCGCCGGCTGGTGGAGACGGTGCGCGACAACACCAGCCTGCAGCCCCTGGACGTGCGCGTTGCGTCGGCCAAGGGGGATGGCCCCGCGCCGACGCCCGCGGGCGTCGCGAAGGCCCAGCAGGTGGCCGCCATCGCGCGTCCTTTTGCGCCGTTGACCGATGTGCTGGTCGCCACGGAGAACAAGCCTTCGTATCTGGACGAAAGCATGGCGGCCGTCGCCCGCGTCCATGACGTGGTCAAGAGCGTGCAGGACAGTCCCGATCCGGGCAAGGCCGCATTGAGCGTGGTGCTCGACCGCTTTGCGCTGAAAGGCACGGACCCGATCGGGAACCTGCAGCGCATCGCCGCCGGCATGCCCGAACCGCTCAACCGGCAGGTGAAGAAGCTGGCCGACGAGTCGTCGCAGGTCCTCGTGATCGAGGCGCTGAAAGAGCTGGAGCGCCGCTGGAACACCGAGGTCTACCGCTACTACGACGAACGGCTCGCCAACCGCTATCCGTTCAACCCCGCCAGCCGGGTCGATGCCTCGCTGGAAGACTTTACGGTCATGTTCGGTCCGCAGGGGCGGCTGGCGCAGTTCAAGGACCAATATCTGAAGCTGTTCCTTGAAGACAATCTGGAGGCGCTGTATTCCGAGCGTCGCGGCGGGTATCTGGTGCGCATGGATGTACTGAAGCAACTGGAGGCCGCCGACCGCATCCGCGACGCGTTCTTCAACAGCCGCGGCGCGTTGGGCGTGCAGTTCAGCGTCGAGCCCCTGGGACTGGCGCCCACGCGGCGCAGCAGCGTGCTGAGCGTGGAAGGCCAATTGATCTCCTACAGCCACGGCGCGGCCAACAGCGTCGGACTGATCTGGCCCAACAGCCTGGGCGCCAACACCGAAAGCCGCATCACCCTGGTGGGCGGCGGCACGAGCAGCAGCCTGGTGTACCGGGGGGCCTGGTCCATGTTCCGCCTGCTCAGCCAGGCCCGCCTGGACAGCGCCACGGCCACCAGCGTGGACCTGAGTTTCGCGGCCAGCGATGGCGCGATGCGCTACCGGGTGTCGGCGGAGAAGGCCAACAATCCGTTCACGCAGCCGTTGTTCGATGGCTTCGCGCTGCCGCGCACGCTGCTGGCCGAATGGCCGGGCAATGCGAAGGCGGACGCCAGGGTGGCGGCGGGCAAGGGCGCGCCTCGACGCTGACGGTCGGGTTCACGGCATCGGCGTGGCCATCAGCTTGTCCGCCGGGAACGGGACCAGAAACTCGCGGCTCTGTTGCGCCGTGGCCGTCATCCAGTCGCTCCAGGCGCCCTCGGGCAGGATGACGACCATGCGCTTTTCCTTGCCCGCCTGGTGGTACTGGCTGAACAGCGGATCGTTGTCCGCGTTGATGGTCAGCATGGTGTAGCTCTCGCGCCATTGTCCGGCGGCATCGCGGTACCGGTCCCACAGGCCCGCGATGCCCAGCGGCTCGCCGTTGGCGCGGGTGAAGCGGGTGGGGACGGCCTTGCCGGACCGCCAGTCCGGTTCGAAGATCGCATCGGCCGGAATGACGCAATGCTGCGCGCGGCGCCAGGCGTTGCCGAAGGTGTACGAGGCGGCGGCCGTTTCGGCGCGGGCGTTGAAGGTGGACAGCTTGCCGGCGCGGTCCAGGCCGTCCGGCCGGGTCATGGCGCTGATCAGACCCCAGCGGCCAGCGACGGCTTCGCGCTCGGGTACGGCGTCGTCGCCGGCGTCGTGTTCGGGCGGGCGGCGCAGGAACACGCCTTCGTATCTGGGCCACATGTCGTACTTGCCGATGGCGGCGGGCCTGCGGCGCGCGCCGAATTTCTTCAGCAGCAACTCGGCATCCTTAAGCGTCTGATAGTGCGAACACATGCACGGCTCCCGGACGGCGGGAGGCGAGGGGCGCCTCCTTGACGTCCAAGCTTGCCGCGGCGGCGCGTCGGTTGTCCAGCGGGGGGAGGGTGAGGAGGGGTGGTGCCCGAGACCGGACACCACAAACCACGGTTTCATGCGGGTTGCGAGGGCGTCTGGCGTAAAGTTGGCGGGCGGCGCCCATCGGGTGCTTGCCGGCTCGCCTCAATAAATTCCAGAACTTCTGCCCGGTCGTAGAGCTTCTTGCCGCCTATTCTAAACGGTCGGGGAAAGTCGGCTCGCTTGCAAACTCGGTTGCGCACGTGGGCCGGGTTCATGCCGCCCATCAGTTCGGCGATCTTGTTGGTGTCGATGAGGTCGCGTTCTGTCATTTATTTCCCCTTATCTTCGAACCAGTCCGGCTTGCGCAAGCCCATTTCTACGCATACGCTTCCCCCGCATTTGGGGCAACTCCCTATTCTTAGCGGCTGCGTTTTCACTTCCTGCTGTCCGCAGGAATTGCACTTGATCCAGGCCTGCATGGCGTCGGGCTGCGCGCCCTTTTTGCGGTTGTTCGAAAATAGGAATGCGAGAAAATTTTTCATAGACCTTCCAAGCGATGCCGAGGGATAGGTGGGTTTTCCAGGGTCCGTAGCTCTGCTTCGGTGATGTATCCCTCGTGACGCAGTTCGTATAGCGCTTCATTTTTATGTTCAGTCCGGGTGTCGTGACTAAGCTCCCCGTACTCTAGGCGGAATCGCAAAGGCTTCCAATTTCCCCAGCACGACTTTACTTGTGGCTCATAGAACGTTCTGCCCTCCACCACCGATTCGAGAATTCGCCAATTCTGGTTTGCGGAAGTCATTTCATCTCCTTAATTTTGGCGTCGATGGCCGCGTCCAAGCGATCGGGACCGTAGCAGGCCATCCAGCGTTCAGCGGCAAGACGCTGTGAATCCGTGGCATCGCGCAGCCACGCATACCGCCGCGCCATCGCCACCAGCGCATCTCGCTCGGCACGCGACAGGGTGACTGCTTCGCCATCCGTCTTGCAGTACGTGGGACGCTGCGCGATGGCTTCGATTTCTTCCGGACTCATAGCTGCTCCATTAATGATGCCTTGTGGCTTCGGCTGCTCGATATATGCGCTGCCAACCTGCCCAACCTCGTTGCTCCCCGTGCAGGCATAGATGTGATTGCTCGCCCGAGGACAGCGCTTGTTCCCGCACACCGGGCACAGCACCATCCGCATATCCCCGAACGACACGGGGCGGCAGGTGGCGCACCAGCACGGCTCACTCACGTCCGCCGCCGTCCGTGCGGGGGTGCTGGGGTTTCATGCAATCTCCAATTCGTATTGGTGGTGGAGCGATGCGGCATGCTGAATGCGCGCACGGGCGATCCCGATGTAATCAGCCTGCATCTCGCAGCCGATAAAGCTAAAACCCTCTTGAACGGCCGCCTTCCCGGTGCTGCCGCTGCCCATGAACGGGTCCAGTACTACGCCTCCTGGCGGCGTTACCAACCGGCACAGGTACCGCATCAGGTCTGTGGGCTTGACGGTCGGGTGGTGGTTCTTCACCGGCTCGGGTTCCCAGCCGTCGCGCCGAGTGATGTGCTGCCCGCTGGTGTCGCTGGTCATGCCGCCGACGCGATCCGGCAGCGCATCCAGGCCTTCGTTACGGTCTGCTCGGCTTGCCTTGGCGCAATAGAAAAAGCGTGCTGCGTTGGTGTCTGCCTCCACCCGCGCTATATGCATGTGAGGGGGAGCCATATCGCCAAAGCGGCCAGATGACAAGCGCGGGCGGCCCGTTTCCTTGAGGTCACCTTGCTGGCCCTTTGCGTCCGGGAATGCGCGTCTGACTTCATCGCTGCCGTCATGGATGACGTTGGCGGGCCAGCGCCCAGCAGCATCGCCGCCGCGCGGGCCAGGCGTGGGCGCGAAGTTGGTGGCTCCTGCGTCGGTGTAGCGTCGCTCGGCGCTGGCCTCGCCGGACCGGCCACGCGGCACCATCGGGTCGTTCCGGCATGGGACGCCGCCGGCACCCGCGCGCAGTACCTCGTTGGTCGAGATCCTGCAGGCCTCGATGTTCAGCGCACCCGTGCCGTAGGCCAGGACGTTGGCGGCGACGGTGCTGTCCAGCGGCTTGCGCGCCACGCAGATCGGTTCGTGGGCCGGCTTGAGCGCAGTGCCCCAGCCCTTCCAGTCGCCGTCGAGGTTGTGCGACTTGGGGAAGCCTGATCCGTACAGCCACATGATCTGGTCGCGCAGCTCGAAGCCGGCTTCCTCGACCCCGCAAGCCATGCGGTGATAGGTGCGCGCCGATGCGAACACCAGCATGTGCCCGCCCGGCTTGAGCACGCGCATGGCTTCCCGGCACCATGCCGCCGTCCATTCCTGGAATGCTCGCATGGCATCCGGCGACAAGTCATACTTGCCCGCCTCTGCCGCAACAGACTTATGGCCCCCCAATTCGCTGGCTACTGGATCATGCGATTGCGCGGCCCTCCGCGCGGCGGCTCGGCGCTCAATGTCGGCGCCATCCCACGCCTGCCCCATAAATCGGATACCGTATGGCGGGTCGGTGACAATCGCGTCGATGCTGGCGCTTCCCATGCCGCGCATGGCTTCGATGCAGTCGCCGCAGTACAGCGTTGCGGTACCGATGCGCTCAACCCGCATCGCTCTCTCCTTTCTCGCCCGTCTGTGTAGCTGTCAAGGATTGCTTGACGACTGCCGGGGTGGGGGACAGGGCGCGCTCAACGGCGGCTTTGAATCTGTCCACCGCCTCATCGCTGTTGTGCTTATGCCCAAGCACGTCGAGCTCGCGCTCGTGGGCAATCGCCATCGCGTACTCCAGCAGATTTTCGCCAGGCTGGGCGGCGTTGTTCTCAGTCATGGCTTTCCTTGGTGGAGAACTGCTTGATTCCTGCTCGGTAGAGCCGGCAGAGAGAAGCCCAATCTCGGCCGACGTCATAGGCGGTATCTCTAAAGCACTCCTTGAGCGCACACCAGAGATTCGCGAAAAAGGACCAGACGGCGCACAAGGGGAATAAGAGGGTCATTACTATCATTCCGACCGCATACCGCGTTCTGCATTTCATGCCGCCTCTCCCTGCTGCGGGGCCTGGGCAGCGTTGTTCCCAATCTTCATTGAATTGGCTCCATCTTTGCCGGGCTTAGCGGCATCGTTTTTCGGATGAATTCGGCGGTCCCTTCCAATCGCTGGGCGGCGCTGTCCGACCCCTCGGCCTGAGCCATCACCACGCCGGAGACGCTGCACAGCTTCATCAGGTAATTTCCGATCTGCGCGCGGTCGGTCATGCGGCAGGCGGTCAGGTATTCGCCCACAAGGCGGACGGCAAGCTTTTCGGCCTCTGCTGCGGTTGCCGGTGATTTCTTGTCCATCACTCCCCTCCCTGCTGGGAGGCGGCAATCGCGGCTTCAGCGGCTTGCAGTGCGCCAAGGAATTGCTCAACGGCGTCACGCACCGCAACATGGCTCATGCGACGGGGATTCGATGGAAGATATTCCCTCCGGATCATCCTGGCTGCCGCAATGGGTAGATTGATCGCATCCAGCGCATCGCCAGCAGCGGGAGCGTCGGCCAATGCGCGGCGCAAGCGGTCAATCTCATCCGCTGCTTCGCGCTCCAGACGGATGACTGCGGGGTTGCCATCTTCAGCGGCGTCCAGGTCGGCGTTGTCGCGCAGCCGTTGCGTAATGTCGTCATTCGCATCGTCCTGTGCGCTGGCGGGAGGGGTGCCAGGGAAAGGCAGCAGTTCGGCCCACAGGCTCGGGATAAGGCGCGCGAAGGGTTGGCCAACATAACTTTGCGCAATCCAGCCGTAGTCCTGGTTAAACGAACCTACAACTCGCGTACTTGCCTCGGCGTCGATGTGACGCGCAAACAGCAGCACCGGCGTTCCATCCTTCGGCGCGCTGGCTATAGGCTTCCATTCTGTGTTCATGCTCTCAGGCTCCGGTGGCGGCCGATGCGTCAAGCTCGGCCCTTATCTGGGTTTGGCGCAGCAGGTCGGATGCGTCGGCCTGATCCAGGCTGGCACCGATGCGGCGAAGGTTGGGTATCTCGCGGTTCAGGGCGGCCATCAGCGGCCCGTCGATTGGCATGCCCGCTTCCAGGCGGTTGGCAAGCTGGCGCAGCGCCGTGGCCTTGAAGGCGTGCCCGTGGCGCACTGCCCACATATCGAAGAAGTCGGCCATGCCCGCGATTGCCGGCGCGCTGGCGTACCACTCGCCGTCGGCGACGCAGTGGAAGATAGGCACATTGCGCGCGTCGACCGTGACCGTGCCGTCGCGCTCGATCTGGTCGATGATCGATTCCAGCGGCGCCAGGGTCTGCTGGGTCTTGATCAGCATGGGCAGGCGGGCGACGCGCGGAACGTAGCGCTTGTTGCGGCGGGGCTTGCGGGCGTGGGTCATGGTCAGTAGCTCCGCGATTTGTCGTTGGCCAGCTGCGCGTCCTTCAGCAACTGCTCGTCCTTGACCAAACCGTAGAGGCGGTCGTAGTTCCAGGTGGTGTCGCGGAATACGCGCCCGTCTTCGAAGTCGGCCAGGCAGTCCGACAGATCGACCACGATGTCCTTGTCGGTGTCGCCCTCGATGGTGAAACGGTCCAGGGCATTGCGGACCTGCCACGGGCCTTCACTCCAGTCGCCGCGCGTGCGCTGGCCGGCGATGGCCAGGTCCAGGTATTTGTCTTTCAGGCGAAGCGCTTCCAGCACGTCCGACCACGTCGACATGACGTCCAGCTCGTAGCGGATCAGGATGGCGGCCAGTTCCATGTCCTCGCGGCGCTTCGCTTCCTCGGCTTCGCGTTCGCGCTGAGCCTTGGTGCGCTGGACTTCGGCTTCGCGCTTGGCCTGTTCGGCGTATTCCTCGTAGCTCTTCTTCAGGCGCTCATAGGTGGCGGTGGCGTATTCGAAGCCGTCGCCCGTCTTCGCTTCGCGGCGCAGGTCCTGCAGGTATCCAGCGTCATGACGGATCGACTTGGGGAAGCGCGCGCGGCTTTTTCGGTCTGGCTCGCTCCAACTGCTGGGCATGCCAACCTCTGCCATCATGGCCGTGACGCGGTCGTGAATGGCCTTGTTGATCTCAATCCGGGGGATGTTCAACTCATGCGCGGCGACGTCCTTCTGGCGCGCCTCTTCCAGCTTGGCCAGGGCGTGGGCCGCGACTCGCTCGGGCGTCGGCTTGCTCCAACTGCTGTTCATGTAGCTGGCGTAGCTGGACGGGCTGGACTGGCAACTGCCCACGTAGCCAACTTTCTCCAGCGCCTGGATCTTGAGGGGTTCCGTCATGTCGTTCTCTGTGTAGGTGGCCGGCACCGGCAGCGGTGGGGGTGGCTTGAGGTGGCCCCGCCGCCGCGCCGGCCGAAAGGGGTTATGCGCCGTCGCCGGTCGTCTTCGCGTGCGTGCCTTCCACGCCGGCGCGCATGCGGCGGATCGTGCGCTGCTGCAACCAGTGCATGGCCTCTTCAATCTTGGTCAGCGCCAGCGCGTTTTCACGGCACGAGAACGGGCCGGCCTGGAAGCTGCGCAGGCGGTCGGCAACGATGGCCAGCAGCACTTCCTGGGTGATGCCGTTCACGCCCACTTCGTTGATGGGACCGTTCTGGAACAGGATCAGGGTAGTGTCGGCATCCTGGTCGTCCGGGTCCGAAGGATTCGTGCTGTTGTCGAAGCCTTCCACGAGGTAGGCGTGGTTGGCACCGCCCGCGCCGGGTTCATCAATGGCGCGGATGGTCAGCAGGTCATTGGCGGGGTTGACGACGTGATCGTTGATGCTACGGGTCATGGACTGCTCCTATGGGGTGCTGCGTTGGGGAAAGGGGTTATTGGTCCAGGCCCAGCGAGCCTTGCTTTTCCTCGGGCGGCACCACCGTCAGCGTGGTTTCGCGGCCCAGGATCAGGGTCAGGCGGCCGTTTTCTTCTCCCGTCGGCTTGCCGCGCACGCGCCAGCCCAGGATGATCGTGCCGCCTTCCATCGGATCCACGAAGAAGCGATCGACGATGGCCTCGGCGATCACGATGTCCGTAGTCTTGCCGTTCGACTCGCCGACGCCGTAGTGCACGGTGACCTCGGCGCCGATGATTTCCTTCTTGATGCGCTGACGGCCCAGCTCGGGAAAGCGCAGCACGGTCAAACCAGGTTCCGAGCCGTCCGTGGTCTGCTGGTCGCCCTTCTTGTAGAGCAGCGAGCGCATGTCGGGCGCCAGCAGCGCCAGCGAGTCGTTGCCCATGCGGGCCTGGAAGAACAGGTCGATGTCCGGCAAGGGGTTCTCGTCCTGCAATTCAGGACGGATGCGCATAGCGGTGAAGGTCACGGGTTGGCGGTCAAGCTGGAAGGACGTTTGCATGCTCGGGTTGCTCCAGGTGGGGAAATAGGGCGGGCGGCGCCGGGGATGCCTCCGTTGGTGAGGCGCCGCCCTGGGGAGATCAGGCGGCCGGATCCAGCTCGGCGCGGCGGTTGTCGTAGGCTTTCTTGAGCGCGTCGTAATGCTCGTCGGGCGCGTCGCGGAACGCTTCGCCGGCCAGCGCCAGCGTGTCCAGGTCAGCCGCAGCGGCGATCATCTGCAGGATGGGCGCGGGGTCGAAGGTGGGCGCGGCGACGGCCGGTGCATCGTCGTCATCGTTCGGCGCGGGCGTGATGTAGTCGCCGTCCAGCACGTTGTCCAGCGCCTGCGATTCGCCGCGGGCGTTCAGCTCGTCCAGCGCGGCGGCATTGGCAAGTTCGATGCTGACAGGCAGGTACTTGAACAGGCGGCGCAGGACGGTCTTGCGGCCCATCTCGGCGTAGTGCGCACCCCAGGGGCTGTTCTCGGTCTTGCCGTAGCGCTTGGCCTGCTTCCAGCCCTGCGAAGCATCGCGGATGTCCAGCACCTGCTGATTGCTCATGACCTCGAAGGCGTGGCCGCCGCCAACCAGCTTGGCGACCGCGTAGAAGGCGATGATCTCGCCGCGCTCTCCCATTGCCGGACGATGCTCCAGGCGCTCATCCAGGCCGTAGGCGTATTCGAAATGGTCGTTGGCGCAGACTTCATGCGCGGCGATGCTCACGATCTGGCCGGAACGGCGCGCAAGGTCAATGAGGCCCTTGTAGCCCAGCACGATCTGCACTTCCGTGATCTGCTTCTGGCGGTTATCGAAGGGGATCAGGTAGGCATGGCCCAGCGGCGTGTTCGGTTCCAGGCCCAACTGCGAAACTTGCACAACGGCGCCCATCAGCGATTCCACGGTGCAATTCATCAGCTTCGGCGTGGTACGCATGGCGCCCAACGCGATCTTCAGCATGCGGTCGGCGCTCACGTGGCGCGGCAGCACGGCGGCCAGGGTGGCTTTCTGCGATTCCATGAACGCCTTGACTTGGCCGATGCCGGCCTGGGCGGCGACCATCTTGGAGGTCTTCTTGAGATCCGCGAGGGAGGTGGTTTGGGACATGATCGGTCCTGTTATTCGTCGGTGAGCGCCCAAGCGGGCAGGGAGACTTGATGGATGCCGGTGCCGTGTCCCGGCCATTCGTTGGAGGCGAGGCAGGCGGCGTAGGTGGTGAGGTCGCGGCGGACCTGCTGCGCGCCCTGGTGCTTGCTGGCGGCGTCCAGCATCACGGCGCTGGCCGCATAGGGCCATTCCGTCTCGACCGCCACGAACACGAACGCCAGCACGTCCAAGCCGCTGGCGCGCGCGAA
>NZ_FNYM01000030.1:0-27179 GCF_900108985.1 Achromobacter sp. NFACC18-2
CGGATCGAGGAATCCAGTATTGCTCAACGTACTACCAGCGCCTGCACGCGCGGCACGGCATCCGTTGCTCAATGACTGACGGCTACGACTGCTACCAGAATGCCTTGGCAGAACGGGTCAACGGCATCCTGAAGGGAGAGTTGTTGCTCCACAGGCCCGCTGATCTGGCCCAAGCCCGGCTCATGGTCAAGCAGTCCGTCGATATCTACAACACCGAGCGACCGCACCTGTCCCTACAATGCAAAACACCCGATGAAGTTCATCGGGTGTTCAGTCCGTAGCCTGCTACGGATACCGTGCCGTAGGTGTCAACCTATGGCAGGACGGGTCACCGCGGGCTCGGAACGACCGGTTGCGGACCGCGGGCCGGCGGGCGCCGCGCCAGACCGATTCCGTTTGCCGCATTGCTGGAGCGCATGTTTCAATTAGGCCGCACCCGCGGCGCCCCGGCGCGCGCAGAGGCCCGATTCATCTTCATTCTGCGATACCCGCCATGATCCGTCCCTGCCTCACCCTGCTGCGCCGCGCGCTCGCGCCCGCGCTCCTGGCCCTGGCGCTGGCCCCGGCCGCGCCCGCCGTCGCGAAAGACAAGGAACCGCCGATCCGCATCGGCGAGATCAACAGCTACAAGGCCATTCCCGCCTTCCTGGGCCCCTATAAAAAGGGCTGGCAGCTGGCGCTCGAAGAGGTCAACGCCGCGGGCGGCGTGCTGGGCAGAAAGCTCGAAGTCATTTCCCGCGACGACAACGGCAATCCCGGCGATTCGGTGCGCGCCGCGCAGGAACTGCTGGCGCGCGAAAAAGTCGAGCTGCTGTTCGGCGGCTTTCTGTCCAACACCGGCCTGGCGCTGACCGACTTCGCCAAGCAGCAGGAGGTTTTCTTCCTGGCGGCCGAGCCCCTCACCGACAAGATCACGTGGCAGGAAGGCAACCGCTACACCTACCGCCTGCGTCCGTCCACCTGGATGCACGTGGCCGCGGTGGCGCCCAAGGCGCTGGCGCTGCGCAAGAAGCGCTGGGCCATCGTCTACCCCAATTACGAATACGGCCAGTCCGCCGTGGCCACGTTCAAGGCCATGATGCAGTCCTTCCAGTCCGACGTGGAATTCGTCGCCGAACAGGCGGTGCCGCTGGGCAAGGTGGATGCGGGCGCCGTGGTGCAGGCGCTGGCCGACGCCAAGCCCGACGCGATCTTCAACGTGCTGTTCGCCGCCGACCTGACGCGTTTCGTGCGCGAGGGCAACACGCGCGGCCTGTTCGAAAACATGCCCGTGGTGTCGCTGCTGTCGGGCGAGCCCGAATACCTGGAGCCGCTGGGCGCCGATACGCCCACAGGCTGGATCGTCACCGGCTACCCCTGGTACGCCATCGACACGCCTGAGAACAAGGCTTTCGTCGAGGCCTACAAGAAGCGCTTCAATGAAACGCCCAAGGTGGGATCGGTGGTCGGCTATGCGTCGCTGATGTCCATCGCGCAAGGCCTGAAGGCCGCCGGCTCCGTCGACACCGAAAAGCTCGTCGACGCCTTTGCGGGCCTGAAGGTGGACACGCCCTATGGCCCCATCCAGTACCGCAAGATCGACCACCAGTCCACGATGGGCGTCTACGTGGGCGTGACCGCGGTGGAAGACGGCAAGGGCATCATGAAGGACTTTTCCTACATCGACGGCGCCCGGCTGCAACCGCCTGACGAGCAGGTGCGCAAGATGCGGCCGGCTCACTGATGAATGTTTCGGGGCTGCTGCTGCAGCTGCTCAACGGCCTGGCCGACGCCAGCGCGCTGTTCCTGGTCGCCGCTGGCCTGTCGTTGATCTTCGGCGTGACGCGCGTGGTCAACTTCGCGCACGGCTCGTTCTACATGCTGGGGATCTACCTGGCCTGGACCTTCACCAGCTACTTTGGCGGCGGCGCGGGCTATTGGTTCGGCCTGCTGCTGGCGGCGCTGGCCACCGGCCTGATCGGCGCCGCCGCCGAACTGCTGGTGCTCAAGCGCCTTTACCGGGCGCCTGAACTCTTCCAGCTCCTGGCCACCTTTGCGCTGGTGCTCATCATCGGCGATCTGGCCCTGGCGGTCTGGGGACCCGAAGACCTCTTCTCCGCCCGCGCGCCGGGCCTGTCCGGCGCGGTGCAGATCCTGGGCCGCCGTTACCCCGAATACGATCTCCTGCTGATCGCCGCCGGCCCCGTTGTGCTGGGCCTGCTGTGGCTGCTGCTCATGCGCACCCGCTGGGGCCGGCTGCTGCGCGCTGCGGCCGAGAACCGCACGATGCTGGCGGCGCTGGGGGTGAACCAGGCCTGGCTGTTCACCTCCGCCTTCACGCTGGGCGCCTTCCTCGCCGGCCTGGGCGGGGCGCTGGCCGCGCCGCGCGTGCCCGCCACGCTGGGGCTGGACCTGGAAATCATCGCCAGCGCCTTCGTGGTGGTGGTCGTGGGCGGACTCGGGTCGGTGCCGGGCGCCTTTCTGGCGGCGCTGCTGATCTGCTCCGTCAAGGCGCTGTTCGTGTTTCTTGGCCAGGTGCCCATCGGCCCGTGGGTCTTCAACCTGTCCAAGCTCACGCTGCTGGCCGAATTCGCGGTGATGGCGGTGGTGCTGGTGGTGCGGCCGTGGGGGCTGCTGGGCAAGCCGCCCGCGCCGGCCTCGCACGCGGGCCTGCCCGAGCGTCCGATTGCGCCGGCCGGCCCGCGCCTGCGGCTGGCCTATGGCGTGCTGCTCGCGCTGTTGGCCCTGGTGCCCGTCGTCACGCTGCACTGGCCGTATCTCAGCATCCTGATGACGGAGATCCTGATCGCGGCGCTGTTCGCCGCCAGTCTGCACTTTCTGACCGGCCTGGCGGGCATGACCTCGTTCGGCCACGCCGCCTGGTTCGGGCTGGGCGCCTACGGCGCCGCGCTGCTCCTGAAGCTGGCCGCCGTCCCGATGGAAGCGGCCCTGGTGCTTGGCCCCTTCGCCGCGGCGTTCGGCGCGCTGGTGTTCGGCTGGTTCTGCGTACGCCTGTCCGGCGTATACCTGGCCATGCTGACCCTGGCCGTCGCGCAGATCCTGTGGGCCCTCACCTATCAGTGGGACGACGTCACGGGCGGCAGCAACGGGCTGACCGGCCTGTGGCCCTCCGCCTGGCTGGCGCAGGGGCCCTGGTTCTATTACCTCACGCTCGCGCTGTGCACGGCGGGGGTCTGGTGGCTGCGCCGGCTGGCGTTCTCGCCGCTGGGCTATGCGCTGCGCGGCGTGCGCGATTCCGACTTGCGCGCGCAGGCGCTGGGCATGGACACGCGCCGCATCCAGTGGGCGGGCTTCGTGGCGGCAGCGTTCGCTGCGGGACTGGCCGGCTCGCTCTACGCATTTTCCAAGGGCAGCATTGCGCCCGACGTGCTGGCGGTGAGCCGATCCGTGGACGGGTTGGTCATGGTGCTGCTGGGCGGCATCCAGACGCTGGCGGGCCCGCTCGTCGGCGCGGCGTCCTACACCTGGCTGCAGGACGCCGCGGCGCGCAGCACCGAGTACTGGCACGCCGTGCTGGGCCTGGCCATCCTGGCGCTCGTCATGGCCTTCCCTGAAGGACTGGCCGGCGCGGCCGCCCGCTTGCGCCGGAGGCCCGCATGAGCCCCGCCGCCCCCCTGCTGCAGGTGCGCAACCTGCGCAAGTCGTTCGGCGGCATCGAGGCGCTGGCGAACGTCTCCTTCACGCTCGAAGCCGGCCAGATGCTGGCCTTGATCGGGCCGAACGGCGCGGGCAAGTCGACCTGCTTCAACGTGCTGGGCGGCCAGTTGCGGCCGGATTCGGGATCGGTGCTGCTGGACGGCCAGGAGCTCGTCGGCCTGTCGGCCGCGCGCGTCTGCCGGCTGGGCGTCGGCCGCAGCTTCCAGACCGCGGCCACGTTCCGGTCGATGACCGTGCTCGAAAACATCCAGACCGCCCTGTTGTCGCGCGACCGCCTGCTCTTCAATCCGTGGCGCCGCGCCACCCGCCACGCCGCCGCCGAAGCGATGGCGCTGCTGTCGCAGGTGCACATGGCCGACAAGGCGCACGAGGCTTGCGGCACCCTGGCCTACGGCGACGTCAAGCGTGTCGAACTGGCGATGGCGTTGGCCCACCAGCCGCGCCTGCTGCTCATGGACGAACCGACGGCAGGCATGGCCACCAACGAGCGCCATGCGCTGATGCGCCTGACCCGCGAATTGGCCGACCAGCAACGTATCGCCGTCCTGTTCACCGAGCACAGCCTGGACGTCGTGTTCAAGCACGCCGACCGCATCGCCGTGCTGGTGCGCGGGGGCCTCTTGGCCGAAGGCGCGCCGGCGGCGATCGCCGGAAACGAACGGGTCAAGGCCGCCTACCTGGGCACCGAAGCGCCGCTGGACGCCTGAACGGGCGTGCGGCCACCGCGGCGATGGCGGCGCGGGACATCGGGCAGCGCGGCGGCGACCGCCTGCCGCGGCACGAGCATCAGCCGTCCTGCGCACGCTCGGGCTGGCATTCCCAGAAAATCCTGGCCGTGCATCCCGCGCAGATATTGCGGTCCAGCTTGCCGTAGATGGTATTCAGCGCCGTCGCCTTGTCCGGAAAGATGTGATCAGCGCCCAGCCGTTCCAGGAATCCGGTGCGCCGCCACATGTCCATCACCTCGGGCCGCGGCCGGTGAAAGTACAGGTCGCCGCCCATGGCGCGCCTGGCCGCCAGTTCGTCGTCCCACACCTGCGCGCCAGCCAGGTCGATGAAGTTCATGCTTTTGGCCATCACCAGCAGATGACGCGGCGCGCCGGGCGCCGCGCGCAAATCGTGCAGGCGCTGCGCCACATGCGCGGCCGCGCCGAAATACACCGAGCCTTCCATGCGCAGCAGCTTTAGTTGGGGGCACTCGGGCAAGGCGTCCGGCTGATGCTCCAGGACGACGAAGCGCCGCTCCAGGCCGCGCGAATCGAAGCCCATCGTGCGCATCGCCGGCCGCGACGTGCGGTGCAGATACACCATGAGCGACAGCACGGTGCCCAGCAGGATCGCGACCTCCATCCGGATGGCGATGGTGGCGGCCAGCGTCGCGCCGGCGATGGCGCACTCGCCGCGCTGCGTGCGCAGCAGTTGGCGCCATCGCGGCAGGTCCAGCAGCGTCCAGGCCACCAGCAGCAGCAAGCCGGAGATCGCGGCGTGCGGAATCAGCGCCAGCAACGGCGCGGACACCGCGACCAGCAGCATCAGCAACAGCGCCGAAAACACCGACGCGAGCGGCGTCTTGGCGCCGGCCTCGAAGTTGGGAATGGAGCGATTGAGCGAACCGCAGGACAGGTAAGAGGAAAACAGGCCGCCCACGATATTCGACAGGCCCTGCCCCACGAACTCGCGGTTCGCATCGATGCGCTGCCCTGAACGCGAAGCCACGGCCTTGGCAATGGAAATGGACTGCGCCAGCGCCACGATGGTCAGCGCGAACGCCAGGCTAAGCAGATCGGGCAGCGCGCGCCAGTCGACGCTGGGCACGTGGAACGGCGGCCAGGGCTGGGCAATCGCCCCCAGCACGGGAACCGGCGTCCCGCCTTGCGACCCGATCAGCGTATTGAAGACCCAGGCCGCGAATGTCCCCGCGGCCAGTCCGAGCAGCATGTAGGGCTTGCGCTTGTCCAGCCTGCGCGCCAGCAAGGCCGCGCCCAGGGTCACCAGCGTCACCAGCACGGCGCCGGGATGCGCCTGTCCGATATGCGTGGCCAGGCTCTCCAGCACCGCGCCCGCGCCATGCGCCTCCGACGCCGGCAATCCCAAGGCATCCTTCAGCGCATGCACCGCGATCAACAGGGCGGCGCCGCTGGTGAAGCCGAACAACGCCGACGGCGAGATGAAATGCGCCAGCGAACCCAGCCGCAATGCGCCAACCAGCCATTGCATCAGGCCGACCAGCACGGTCACGGCGAGCGCAAGCTGGATGTAGGCCGGACTGCCCGCGGCCGCCAACGGCGCCAGCACGGCAAACAGCGCAAGCGAGTTCGCATTGGTCGGCCCGGACATCACATGGCGACTGGAACCGAACAGCGCCGCCACGATACAGGGCACGATGGCCGAATAGAGGCCGTATTCCGGCGGCAGGCCCGCCAGCGTGGCGAAAGCCACGCCTTGCGGCAGCACCAGCAACGCGCCCAAGAGACCGGCGGCCAGGTCGGCGCGCAGCGTCAGCCTGTTGACGTCATCCACCCACGGGCCGAAAAGCCGGCGCGCTATGTTTTTTCCCCCCTGCATCATCCTGTCTTGTTCTCCGGGCCTCGGCATTCGCGCCTGTCCGCCTAGGGTAAACGCTCGCCCCCAACGCCGCAACGCGCGCCGCGCGCGTCAGCCCGCCTCGCCGCCGCGGCGCGCCTTCATGGCCTGGCCGATTGCGGCCAGCGCCTCATCCGAAATCAGCCGCGCCGCCATCGGCAGCAGTTCGTCCTCTTCGCGCCGGATGTGCGCCTGGTACGCCTCGGTGAACGCCTGCACCTGCTGCGGCGGCAATGGCGCGGGCCGTCCCGCCGCGATCTCCGACAAGGTCTCGCGCAGCGGCCCCCACAAGCCGGCCAGTCGCCGGTGATCGGCCATCAGGCCGTCCACGAGCGCATGCAGGCACACCGCATCCGACCCGGCCATGGATTCGATCAGGGCCGGGAACAGGTCGTCTTCCTCGTCTTCGTGATGATGCGCGGCCGCGGTGTCAAAGTAACGGCACACGCTCGCGGCGGCCGTCTGCGCCGCGCCGTCGCTGCCGTGCGCCGCCACGTGCGCGGCCAGCCGCGCCAGCGTGGCGCATTGGCGCGCAATGCGCCCATGGCAGGCTGACAGCAGCGCCAGCGGCTCGTCAGGACCCGGCGCCGGGGCGGGCCCGCCAGGAAAGCTCACTGCCATCGCATGCCTCCGCGAAATGGTCCTGCGTTATCCCTGCGAACCGCGCCACCACAGCCGGATGGAATCCCATGCGCGCCCCGCGATGCCCGCCTCGGCCACCGGCTCCAGCGCCACCACCGGGAAATGCATGGCCGGCTTGCCGTCCACCATGACGCGCAACTCGCCCACCGTGGACTGCGCCGCGATCGGCGCGATCAGCGGCGCCTGCGGCGCCCAGACGGACTCGACCTTGGCGCCGGCGGGCACCGTCACGTAGGCGTCGCGCGAGAAACCGGCCTTCAGGCTGTCGCTCTCGCCCTTCCAGACCTCCGGCGAGGCCACGGCCTGTCCGCGCGCATAGAGCTTGATGGTATTGAACCCCTGGAAGCCCCACTCCAGCAACTCGCGGCTTTCCTGCGTGCGCAGCTTGTCGGACGCGGTGCCGACCACCACGGTGATGAGCCGGCGCTGATCGTCGCCATTGGCCCGCCGCGCCGTGGCGATGATGCAATACCCGGCCGAATCCGTATGCCCGGTCTTCAGGCCGTCCACGCTGGGATCCAGCCACAGCAGGCGGTTGCGGTTGGACTGCGTGATCTTGTTGAACGTGAATTGCCTGGCCGAATCGTAAGTCTTGTAGAGCTGCGGAAAATCGCGGATGAAGCGCGTGGCCAGGATGGAGAGGTCGCTCGCGGTGGAATACGTGCCGGGGTCCGGCAACCCATGCGGGCTGGCGAAATGCGTGGCGTGCAGGCCCAGCCGGGCCGCGGTGTCGTTCATCCGCGCGACAAAGGCCTCGACGCTGCCCGACACGGCCTCGGCCAGCGCGATGGCCGCATCATTGCCCGATTGGATCATCAACCCGCGCAGCAGGTCGTCCACGCTCACCTTCGAATTGGGCTCCAGGAACATCTTCGAACTGCCCGCCGGCACCTTCCACGCCCGCGTCGAAATCGTGACCAATTGGCTGGCCGTCAGCTCTTTCTTCGTCAGCGCGTCGAACACGACGTAGGCCGTCATGATCTTGGTCAAGGACGCCGGCTCGATGCGCGACGTGGCCGCGTGCGACGCGATGACCTGCCCGCTGGTTTCGTCCAGCAGCAGCCAGGCCTTGGCCGACAGCGCCGGCGCGGGCATCGATTGCGCCATGGCGCCAGATATACAAGCGGTCGCAACGAGCAGGCTCGCCGCCAACTTCTTCATCAACATATAGCTGCTTCACTTCCATGCGTGGTTTCTTTCGGCGCGCGACGGGCCTGCCATGCCGGGCCCCGCGCGCCGCCCGCAATTTGAACACGCGCCGCAAGATAGGTTCACCGGCCGGAATTCCTGGCGCGATTCCTGCCGCTATTTACACCGCGATTCCCGCCATGATTTCGCGCGCCTTTTGTCACGACATCTTGCGAAACCCCTTGCAGAAGGCACTTTTCTGCGGTGAAAACAACAAACAGTGGCTTAAAACCCGCTGGAAAGCCGCATCTGGCGCCGCTCTTCCGCTATCATCGGGCGCGTAGCGTCAAATGCCGATATCCGGCACGCGCTGCTCCATGTCCTCAACATACGGATTTTGACCATGGCCACGAAAGCTAAAGCTCCTGCCAAGAAAGTCACCAAGACCGCCGTCAAGGCGCCCGCAAAGAAGGCAACCGCCGCCAAGCCCGCCGTGAAGCCGGCTGCCAAGAAGGCCGTCGCCGTCAAGAAGGTCGTCGCCGCCAAGAAGGTCGCTGCCGCCCCCAAGGCCATCAAGGCTGCGATGAACAAGACCCAGCTCATCGCCTACATCGTTGAGCAATCCGGCGTCGAAGCCAAGTCGGTCAAGGCCGTTCTGGCCAGCCTGGAAACCTCGGTGCTGGGCTCCGTGGACAAGAAGGGCGCTGGCGAATTCACGCTGCCCGGCCTGTTCAAGGTCGCCGTGCAGAAGGTTCCCGCCAAGGCCAAGCGCTTCGGCAAGGATCCGTTCACGGGTGAAGAGCGCTGGTTCCCCGCCAAGCCGGCTTCGGTCAAGGTGAAGGTTCGCCCGCTCAAGAAGCTGAAGGACGCCGCGCAGTAATTTCTTTACGCGCTGTATCCGGTCAAGCCGGGAAGGGCCCGCCTCGAAAGAGGCGGGCCCTTCTTTTTTCGCCGGAGACTTTGCGACCGCCCCACAACACGGGTAGAATTTATCTTCACGTTAAGATACTTCACATTAAAACAGTGGCCATCAACCATGAATGATCTCGTCGACCAGGTGATTTCGCAGTGGACTACGCAGTGCCCCACGCAGGACTTCGCCGCCATGTCGGTCGTTGCGCGCCTGTTCCGCCTGAACGCGTTCGCCACCCGCAACGTCAACCGCACGTTCCGCCAGCACAACCTGCACCAGGGCGAGTTCGATGTGCTCGCCACGCTCTACCGCAGCGGCGCGCCCCACGCGATGAACCCGCAAAAACTCGTCGAGGCCCTGCTGCTCACGTCCGGCGCCATGACCAACCGCCTGGACCGGCTGGAACAGGCGGGCCTCTTGGTGCGCAATCCCAATCCGCAGGACCGGCGCGGCATCATCGTGTCGCTCACCGCCGAAGGCCTGCGCCTGATCAAGGTCGTCCTCAAGGAATACCTGAAGGACCTGAATGAACTGCTGGACCCGCTGTCCGCCGCCGAGCGCCGGCAGTTGGCCGGGCTCTTGAAAAAGCTGCTGCTCAAGCAGGACCAGGACACCCCCGGCAGCGTCGGCGCCTGAGCGGCGCAACACACATTCCGCCCCACTCCATTTCCGCATCCAATCAGTGACTACCTCCACGCCCTCCTCGCCCACGCTGACCGCGCCCATCATCTTGCTGATGTCCGTGGCCACCGGCCTGGCCGTCGCCAGCAATTACTACGCGCAGCCGCTGCTGCACACCATCGGCCAGCAGTTCGCGATCTCGAACGCCACGGCCGGCGCCATCGTCACCACCGCGCAACTGAGCTACGCGGTGGGGCTGATGCTGCTGGTGCCGCTGGGCGACATGTTCGAGCGCCGCGCGCTGATCGTGCTGATGAACCTGCTGGCCGCGGGCGGGCTGCTGATTTCCGCCTTCGCCACGAATATCGCGGTGCTCATCCTGGGCACGGCGTTGACCGGCATGCTGTCCGTCGTGGCCCAGATCCTCGTGCCCTTCGCCGCCACCCTGGCGGCCCCGCATGAGCGCGGCAAGGCCGTCGGCACCGTCATGAGCGGGCTGCTGCTGGGCATCCTGCTGGCCCGCACCGCCGCCGGCGCGCTGGCCGACGTGGGCAGCTGGCGCACGGTGTACTGGGTGGCCGCCATCCTGATGCTGTGCATGTCCGGGGTCCTGTGGCGGGTGCTGCCCCGCTACCAGAGCCCCACGGCGATGAGCTATCCGCAGCTGCTGGGCTCGATTCTGCGCATGTTCGTCGAGGAACCGCTGTTCCGCGCCCGGTCGCTCATCGGCGGGCTGCTGTTCGCCGCCTTCAGCATGCTGTGGACGCCGCTCACCTTCCTGTTGGCCGGCCCGCCCTATGAATACAGCAACACCACCATCGGCCTGTTCGGCCTGGCGGGCGCGGCCGGCGCCTATGCCGCCAACCGCTTCGGACGCCTGGCCGACCGCGGCCTGGGCAATATCGCCACCCGCGTGGGCCTGTTGCTGCTGCTGGGTTCCTGGGGACTGATGGCGTTCGGCCAGGTTTCGGTGATCGCCCTGCTGGCCGGCATCCTGGTGCAGGATCTGGCGATCCAGGGCGTCCATGTCACCAATACCAGTTCCATCTACCGCCTGCGGCCCGAGGCGCGCAGCCGCCTGACGGCCGGCTACGTCACCTGCTACTTCATCGGCGGGGCGTCCGGTTCGCTGGTATCGTCCTGGCTCTACGCCCATTTCGGGTGGCCCGCCGTGGTGACCGCGGGCGCCGTCCTGGCGGCCGTGACGCTGGCATATGGCGCCCTCGCGCCCAGTGCGCGCATCCCGGAAACGCCCCCGGCGCCTGCCCGCGCCTAGCACCTCCTATAATCAGGGGTTTTGACCGCCACCGCGCCCCGGCGCGATGGGGCGGCTCACCCCTTTTTTGCCACCGCGCACGAGCCCATGCAGGAACGCTACCTCCCCACTACCGTCGAAGCGGCCGCCCAACAAGACTGGCAGGCCCGCGACGTCTATCTGGTCCAAGAACACGCCAAGAACGCCGACGGCTCCGAAAAGCCCAAGTTCTATGCCTGCTCCATGCTGCCCTATCCCAGCGGCAAGCTGCACATGGGCCACGTGCGCAACTACACCATCAACGACATGATGGCCCGCCAGCTGCGCATGCGCGGCTACAACGTCTTGATGCCCATGGGCTGGGACGCCTTCGGCATGCCGGCGGAAAACGCCGCCATCAAGTCCAAGGTGCCACCCGCCAAGTGGACCTACGACAACATCGCCTACATGAAGAAGCAGATGAAGGCGATGGGTCTGGCGATCGACTGGACGCGCGAGATGTGCGCCTGCGATCCGCAGTACTACAAGTGGAACCAGTGGCTGTTCCTGAAGATGCTCGAAAAGGGCGTCGCCTACCGCAAGACCCAGGTCGTGAACTGGGACCCGGTCGACCAGACCGTGCTGGCCAACGAACAGGTCATCGACGGCCGCGGCTGGCGCTCGGGCGCGCTCGTTGAAAAGCGCGAGATCCCCGGCTACTACCTGCGCATCACCGATTACGCCGACGAACTGCTGGGCGCCGTCCAGAACGACCTGCCCGGCTGGCCCGAGCGCGTGCGCCTGATGCAGGAGAACTGGATCGGCAAGTCCGAGGGCCTGCGCTTTGCCTTCCCGCACCAGATCGCCGGCCAGGACGGCCAGCTGATCCAGGACGGCAAGCTGTACGTCTTCACCACCCGCGCCGACACGATCATGGGCGTGACCTTCTGCGCCGTGGCGCCGGAGCACCCCCTGGCCACGCACGCCGCCGCCAGCAATCCCCAGCTCGCCGCGTTCATCGAACAATGCAAGCTGGGCGGCACGACCGAGGCCGAAATGGCCACGCGCGAAAAAGAAGGCATGCCCACGGGCCTGTTCGTCACGCACCCCATCACGGGCGCGCAGGTCGAGGTCTGGGTCGGCAACTACGTGCTCATGACCTATGGCGACGGCGCCGTCATGGGCGTGCCGTCGCACGACGAGCGCGACTTCGCCTTCGCCAAGAAATACGGCCTGCCCATCGTCCAGGTCGTGGACGTGGCCCGCAAGGCATATTCCACCGACGCCTGGCAGGAATGGTACGGCGACAAGCAGTCCGGCCGCACCATCAACTCCGGCAAGTACGACGGCCTGTCCTACAAGGAAGCCGTGGACGCCATTGCCGCCGACCTGGCCGAAAAGGGCCTGGGCGAAAAGCAGACCACCTGGCGCCTGCGCGACTGGGGCATCTCGCGCCAGCGCTACTGGGGCACCCCGATCCCCATCATCCACTGCGCGGACTGCGGTCCCGTGCCGGTGCCGGAGAAGGACCTGCCCGTGGTCCTGCCCGACGACCTCATTCCCGACGGCAGCGGCAACCCGCTGGCCAAGAACGAAGCCTTCCTGTCCTGCGCCTGCCCCAAGTGCGGCAAGCCCGCGCGCCGCGAAACGGACACGATGGACACGTTCGTGGACTCGTCCTGGTACTTCATGCGCTACACCTCGCCCGGCAACGACAACGCCATGGTCGACACGCGCAATGACTACTGGATGCCGATGGACCAGTACATCGGCGGCATCGAGCACGCCGTGCTGCACCTCTTGTACGCGCGCTTCTGGACCAAGGTCATGCGCGACATGGGCCTGCTCAACTTCGACGAGCCCTTCACCAAGCTGCTGTGCCAGGGCATGGTGCTCAACCACATCTACTCGCGCAAGACGCCCCAGGGCGGCATCGAGTACTTCTGGCCCGAGGACGTCGAAAATGTGTACGACGACCGCGGCGCCATCGTCGGCGCCAAGCTGAAGTCGGACGGCTCGGCCATCACCTACGGCGGCGTGGGCACGATGTCCAAGTCCAAGAACAACGGCGTCGACCCGCAATCGCTGATCGACACGCTGGGCGCCGACACGGCGCGCCTGTTCGTCATGTTCGCCAGCCCGCCCGAACAGACCCTCGAATGGTCCGACTCCGGCGTCGAAGGCTCCAACCGCTTCCTGCGCCGTCTCTGGTCCATCAGCTACGGCCACCGCGACGCCGTGGCGCGCGGCCTGGCCCAGGGCACCGACTGGGCGCAGGCCCCGGCCGCCGTCAAGGATCTGCGCCGCGAGGTCTACGGGCTGCTCAAGCAGGCCGACTACGACTACCAGCGCATCCAGTACAACACCGTCGTGTCGGCCTGCATGAAGATGCTGAACGCCATCGACGACGCCAAGCTGCCCGAGGGCGCCGCCACCGACGCGGCCTACGCCGAGACCCTCGGCGTCCTGCTGCGCGTGCTGTATCCGGTCGTGCCGCACATCACCTGGCACCTGTGGCGCGACCTGGGCTACGCCCACGAGCTGGGCGACCTGCTCGACGCGCCCTGGCCCCACGTGGACGAAGCCGCCCTCGTCGCCGACGAGATCGAGCTCATGCTCCAGGTCAACGGCAAGCTGCGCGGCTCGATCCGCGTGGCGGCCAAGGCCCCCAAGGAAGACATCGAAAAGCTGGCCGCCAGCCAGGAAGAGGTCGCCCGATTCCTGGAAGGCCGTCCGCCCAAGCGCGTCATCGTGGTGCCGGGCAAACTGGTCAACGTCGTAGGCTGATGAGGTCAAGCATGTACTTCGCCGGGCAACAAACGCAACTTTCCCGCCAAACCTGGCTGCTGCGCGGCGCCTGCCTGGCGCTGTTCATGCTGCTCTCGGCCTGCGGCTTCGCGCTGCGGGGCGTGACCCCGATGCCGTTCGACCGGATGTACGTGGGCATTCCCGACACGACCCAGTTCGGCGCGGACGTGCGCCGCGCCCTGCGCGCGGCCTCGCCCAACACCAAGCTGGTGGACTCGCCCAAGGAAGCGCAGGCGATCTTCCAGCAGGTGAACGACTCGCGCACCCTGCGCGAGGTTTCGCTCAACGCCCAGGGCCGCGTCGAATCCTATGAACTCGGCATCAACTACACGTTCCGCCTGATCGACGCCCAGGGCCGCGTGCTGGTGCCCGACACGACGCTGTCGATCTTCCGCGAAATGCCGTACGACGACCAGGTGGTGCAGGCCAAGCAGGGCCAGATCGACACCCTGTTCAAGGCCATGCAGCGCGATCTGGTGTCGCGCGTGCTGCGCCGTATCACGGCGCCGGACGTGCACAAGGCGTTCGAAGCCGCGCAGGCCGGCGAAGATACCGGCGAAACCCCGCTCTTCAACCCGAACGAGCCGCAGCCGCAGCGTGTGCCCACGCCGTGGCAGACGCCGTCCGTCACCGATCCGACCAACGTGCGCTAGCCCATGGCACAGCCCCTGGACGCGGATCGGCTGGCCGAACACCTGCAGCGGCCCGGCAACCGGCTGGCGCCGCTGTACACGGTTTCCGGCGACGAGCCGCTGCTGGTGACCGAGGCGGTGGACGCGCTGCGCGCCGCCGCGCGCAACGCGGGCTACACCGAGCGCCTGTCCATGGTGATGGACGCGCGCAGCGACTGGAGCGCCGTCATCGCCGCCACGCAGAGCGTGTCGCTCTTCGGCGACCGCCGCATCCTCGAAATCAAGATCCCTACCGGCAAGCCCGGCAAGTCCGGCGCCGACACCTTGGCCAAGCTGGCCGAACAGGCCGAAAAGCAGCCAGACGCCGACACCCTGGTGCTGATCTCCCTGCCCCGGCTGGACAAGGCCACGCGGGAAAGCCGCTGGATGCAGGCGCTGACCCGCGCCGGCATGACGGTCGACATCGCCAGCATCGAACGCGCGCGCCTGCCCGCCTGGGTCGGCATGCGGCTGGCGCGCCAGAACCAGCGCGCCGACAGCGCCACCCTGCAATGGATGGCCGACAAGGTCGAAGGCAACCTGCTCGCCGCCCACCAGGAAATCCAGAAGCTGGGCCTGCTCTACCCCGAAGGTCAGCTTGCCCCCGAGGACGTGGAGCGCGCCGTGCTGAACGTCGCGCGCTACGACGTCTTCGGCCTGCGCGACGCCATGCTGGCCGGCGACATCGGCCGCACCATCCGCATGATCGACGGCCTGCGCGCCGAAGGCGAAGCGCTGCCGCTGGTGCTGTGGGCGGTCGGCGAAGAAATCCGCCTGCTCGCGCGCGTCGCCGAGGCTCGGGCGCTGGGCCAGGACGCCAACGGACTGATGCGGCGCCTGCGCATCTTCGGCGCCCACGAGCGCCTGGCGCTGCAGGCCCTGAACCGGGTCCAGCCCGGCGTCTGGCCCGCCGCCGTGCAGCATGCCCATGAAGTCGACCGGCTGATCAAGGGCCTGTCGGTTCCCGGGCGCCTCTCCGACCCCTGGGAAGAAATGACCCGCCTGGCGCTGCGCGTGGCCGCCGCCGGCGGACGACCGTGAAGGCGGCCTGGCCGCCGCCTTCGACTAGTCCCCCTCATCCGGTCGGCAGACCGGATCTCGCCCGGCCCCGTGGCCGGATATACACTGACTCTCCAGGCGGCGCCCGCGCTGCCCCACCTCCATGATCGACGCCGCCATGTCCTCGTCCTCCATCGAACAAGCCATGCTCACCCTGGGCGAAAACGCCCGCCGCGCCTCGCGCGCCATGATGCGCGCCGACAGCGCGGCCAAGAACCAGGCGCTGATCGCCATGGCCGACGCCCTGGCCGCCAGCCACGACGAGCTGAAGGCCGCCAATGAACGCGACGTCGCCGCCGCGCGCGCCAACGGCCTGGAGCCGGCCCTGCTCGACCGGCTGACGCTGTCGGACAAGACGCTGGCGCACATGGCCGAAGGCCTGCGCCAGATCGCCGCCCTGCCCGATCCCATCGGCAGCATCACCGCCACCACGGTGCGGCCCAATGGCATGCGCGTCGCCCAGATGCGCGTCCCGCTGGGCGTGATCGGCATCATTTATGAATCCCGCCCCAACGTCACGATCGACGCCGCCGCCCTGTGCCTGAAGTCCGGCAACGCCGCCATCCTGCGCGGCGGCAGCGAAGCGCTGCATTCCAACGTCGCGCTGGGCCGCATCGTGCAGACCGGCCTGGCCGCAGCCGGCCTGCCGCAGGACGCGGTGCAGGTCGTCGCCACCACCGACCGCGCCGCGGTCGGCAAGCTCATCACCATGACCGAGCACATCGACGTGATCGTGCCGCGCGGCGGCAAGGGCCTCATCGCCCGCCTGTCGCAAGAGGCGCGCGTGCCGCTCATCAAGCACCTGGACGGCAACTGCCACATCTACATCGACGCGGCCGCGGACCCGGACAAGGCCCATGCCATCGCGCTGAACGCCAAGACCTACCGCTACGGCATCTGCGGCGCCATGGAAACGCTGCTGATCGACGCGGTCGCGGCGGTATCCATTCTTCCCAGCCTGGCCGCGGCCTTCGCCGAGCACGGCGTGGAACTGCGCGGCTGCCCGCGCACCCTGGCGCTGCTGCCGCACGCCAAGGCCGCCACCGAAGAGGATTGGGCCACCGAATACCTGGCGCCCATCCTGGCCGTGCGCATCGTCGACACGCTGGACGACGCCATCGAACACATCGCGCGCTACGGCTCGGGCCATACCGACGCCATCGTGACCCAGGACCTGACGGCGGCCCAGCGTTTCCAGCGCGAAGTCGACTCCAGCTCTGTCTACGTCAACCTGCCCACCTGCTTTGCGGACGGCTTCGAATACGGCCTGGGGGCCGAGATCGGCATCTCCACCAACCGCCTGCATGCGCGCGGCCCGGTCGGGCTGGAAGGCCTGACCACGCTCAAGTGGGTCTTGAACGGCGAAGGCCAGACCCGCGGCTGACGCCCCTGCGGCGCCCCGTGCCCAGGCGCGCACTGACGCGGCCCTGAACACGGGGCCGCGCCAAGTTCTCTACAATAGGGCCAGCTTTTTTTGCCCGAATTTGTCCATCCCACGCGGCTCGCCCGCGCATCGTTGAGATTCCCCATGCATTCTCCCGTCATGGCCATGGCCTTCAGCCTATTCGTGCTGTGCTTCATCACCTGCACGATCAGCGGCATCGTGCTGTTCTTCATCAAGACCCGGCAGATCAACGCCGCCATGAAGCATCCTTACCTGCAGCATCGGCCCTTCAGCCAGTTCCCGCTGGCGATCCAGGCCGCGATCATGCTCGATTATTTTTTCCGGCTGATGTTTCCGGGCACGCGCTTCTGGCTGATCGGCAACGCCAACGACCTGCTCGGCCATGTCGATCCCAAGAAGACCCCGCTCTCCTTGAAATGGCCGATCGTCGGTTTCTGGGGCTCGTGCTGGCTGGGCCTGATCGCCATGATCGTGCTCTGGATCATGCTGTTCCTGGGGAGGTGAGCGCATGCAGATCGGATTCGAAGACTATCCCGGCAGCATCGAAGCCGCCCGTATCCTGATCGCGGCGCGCCTGGCGGGCATTGCCGGTCCGCGCCTGCCCGCGCACTGCCGGCCGCAATCCCTGAGCCAGGCCATTGCCGTGCAGCGGCGCACCGCCGAACTGCTGCGCGAAACCCGTCAGGACGGCATCGCCGCCTGGAAAAGCGCGCTGCCTTCCCCGGAAAAGACCGTCGTGGCACCCATCTACGCGTCGGGCACCGCGGATGCCGCCGCCGGAGCGGTCCCCGCCCGCACCGACGTCGTGCGCATCGAGCCCGAGATCGCCTTCCAGATCGCCCGCGACCTGCCGCCGCGCGACACGCCCTACACCGAAGCCGAGATCGACGCCGCCGTCGGCAGCGCCCGCCTCGCGCTGGAAATCCTGGGTTGCCGCTATGCGTCTCCAGAACATGCCAGCCTGCCCGAACTGCTGGCGGATCACATGTTCAACCAGGGACTGGTGCTGGGTCCCCGGATCGCATCGCCGGACGCGGCGCCGGGCAGCATGACCATCACGCTGACGGTCGATGGCGTCGAAGTCGAACAACACGCGGGCATCCATCCGAACGACCATCCCAAGGCCGGGCTGTACTGGCTGGCCAACTTCCTGCGCGAGCAGGGCCTGGGCCTGGCGGCCGGGCAGCACGTCATCACCGGCTCTTATGCCGGTTTCCTGGACGTGCCTGCCCATCGGGACATCGAACTGGCCTATGGCGATCTGGGCGTGCTGCGGGTGCGCTTCGGCAGCCAGGACGGCGCCAGCGGCCCGGTGTCTGCGGCCGGTTGACGGCGCGCAGCCCGCGGCCGGCAGGCTAACGGCTCGCCGCCTGCGGCCAACCGGCTAGCGGGACGCGGGCTCGGCGATGCTGACCGGCTCGCCGCCCGCCTCGATGATTTCTCCCACCGCCAGGCACAGATCCTCGCGGAACCGACCCGCCACCACCTGCACGCCCACCGGGCTGGGACCCGCGCTGCTCATTGCGCTGCCCATGGCCACGGACAAGCCGGGCAGTCCCATGAACGGCAAGCCGATCTGGGTCATCTGCGCGCGCCAGACGCGCGCGTAGGCCGCATCCCCCTGCAGGTCGAGCTGGTCCGGGAAAGGCAATTCGGCCGACACCGGCAGCAGCAACACCGGGTATTCGGCGAAAAACACCTCCCACATGCGCGTCAGCGTCGCCCGGCGCGTCAGCACCGCCGAAAAGCTCGCCAGGTCAGCGTTCGCCGCCCTGTCACGCTGGCCGGCCAGCGCCACCCGCGCACCGGGATCGCCTTCTTTTTCGGCGGCCGCGACCATCGCGTCGTAGCCGTCGGCCATCCACATCCGAATCTGCAGATCGGCCGCCTCCTGCATCGGTGGGGTCGCGTCCAGCGTATCGACCGTCCAGCCCGCATCGCTCAGCCGCCGCGCCGCTTCCTGCAGCGCCTTCACGATGGCGGGCTCGGTCTCCAGGCCGTCCGGATTCAGGCACAGCGCCGCCCGCCGGGGCACCTCCGCGCCCGTCAGCGGAGCCGGCACCCACCAGGGATCGCGCGGGTCGGCAGCCGCCAGCGCGGCCAGCCCCAGCCGCACGTCGGCAATGGTGCGCCCCAGAGGCCCCGACACCGCCGTGATCTGTCCGCCGATCGAGCGCTCGGGCAGCGAGGCGTTATACGCCGCCACCCGTCCCAGCGAGGGGCGCAGACCGTGCACACCGCAGGCGTAGGCGGGGTAGCGGATCGAGCCGGCAATATCGGTGCCGTGCGCCAGATGCCCGATGCCCGCGGCCACCGCCGACGCGGCGCCGCCGGACGAGCCGCCCGGGGTCAGCGCCGGATTGCGGGGATTGCGGGTGTCGCCATGCAAGAGATTGCTGGTGAACCAACGCAGCGAAAACGCGGGCGTATTCGTGCGCCCCAGGATCACCGCGCCTGCGCGCCGCAAATTGTCGACGACGGGACTGTTGCTGTTGGCGATCAGGTCTTTCTGCAGGCCCACGCCGTTGGTCGTGGCAAAGCCGGCCTGATCCACGTTGACCTTCACCGTGACGGGCACGCCCGCCAACATGCCGGGATCTTCCCCACGCGCCAGGGCGGCATCCACCCCGGCCGCCTGGGCCAGCACGTCTTCCGGACGATGGTCCACCACCGCATTGATGGCGGGATTGACGGCATCGAGCCGCCGCAGCGCGCTTTGCGCGGCCTGGACGGCGGAGACTTCACGCTTGCGCACAAGGGCGGCAAGCTCAACTGCGGACAAACGCCAAAGATCGGTCACGCGCAACTCCTGGGGTCGTGGGTTTTCCTGCAAGCAAGCAAACCTTAGCGCCAGTCGCCCAAGCCCACAAGCCGCCGCGCGACGCTATTCGCTTTCCTCGAACACCTGGACGATCGCGTCGGCCACCGCCCGCACCCGCGCTGTGCGATTCAGGTCGCCGTGCATCACCAGCCACAGGTCGTAGCTTTCGCTGCGGCTCGGCCAGATGCGCACCAGGTCGGGATAGTCCGGCGCCATGTGGGTAGGCAGTTCGCCGATGCCCAGCCCCGCCACCACGGCGTCGATGATCATCAACCCGGAATTGACCTCGATGCCGATGCGGCCATTGCGGGTCGGCTCGCCGCACAGCGAGTCAGACCAGCCCGGCAGCACCGCCTGCTGATAGGCGACCAAGGTATGCCCCGCGAACGCCGTGCCCGGCTTGGGCTCGCCGTGCGCATCCAGGTAGGCGCGCGACGCATACAGCCCGACCTCCTTGCGCGCCAGGTGGCGATGGATGAGGTCCGGATTGTCGGGCTTGACGTTGCGAATCGCCAGGTCCGCTTCGCGGCGCGTCAGGTTGCTGATCTGGATGCCGGTGGACAGCACCATCCGGATGTCGGGGTGCTCCGCATGGACCCGACGGATGGCCTCCATGAGGAAGTAGCGGGCCACCGTTTCGGAGGACGCGACGCGCACGGCGCCCGACAGGCGGTGGTCCAGCCCCTGCATCTGGCGCTGGAGCTGATCGGCCGCCAGCTCCATGCGCTCGGCCGCGGCGAAGGCCAGCTCCCCCGCCGCGGTGGGCACGTAGCCGCCGGGCGTGCGCAGGAAAAGGCGCGCGTCCAGCGAGGCCTCCAGCGCCGCCAGGCGCCTGCCCGCGGTGGCCTGGTCGATCTGCAGCACCGCCGCCGCGCCGCGCAGCGTCCCCACCCGGTAAATCGCCAGGAAGATCCTGGCGTTGTCCCAATCCATGCGCAGTCCTTGATGCAATTTTGCATGACTATAAAGCAATTATTCGGCTTTTTTGCATCATAGAAAACGCCTAATCTTCACCCCTCGCAAGCCGCCCGCAAACGCATCCCATCATGTCCTCCGCCTGCCGCCCCGCCCCGACCCTGAACGCCCCGCCCGCCGCCGCCGGCTGGCTGCCCCTGGTCACCCTGGCCATCGGATTCGTCATGGCCATGCTGGACGTGACGGTCGTCAACGTGGCGCTCCCCAGCATTGCGCTCCAGTTCACGGTGCCGCTGACCGACCTGGTGTGGATCGTGGACGGCTACACACTGACGTTCGCCGCGCTGCTGCTGCTGGCCGGCGCGCTGGCCGACCGCTACGGCGCCAAGACGCTCTACCTGACCGGCCTGGGTGTGTTCACCGGCGCGTCGCTGCTCTGCGGATTGGCGCCCGACGCCGACACGCTGATCGCCGCCCGCATGCTGCAAGGCGTCGGCGCCGCGCTCTTCATGCCCAGCTCGCTCAGCCTGCTCACGCACGCCTATGACGATGAACACGTGCGCAATCGCATGCTGGCGGCCTGGTCCGCCATCGTGGCGGTCGCGGGCGCGTCCGGCCCGCTGCTGGGCGGCGTGCTGATCCATCAATTCGGGTGGCGCGGCATCTTCCTCATCAACATTCCCCTGGGCCTGGCCGGCATGTGGCTTGCCCGTCGACGCATCGCGGCCGCGCCTCGCCGTCCGCGCGCGCTCAATCCCCTGAGCCACGCGCTCGGCGTCGCGGCGCTGGCTGCGCTGTGCTTTGCGCTGATCCAGGGCAATGCCTACGGCTGGACCTCGCCGCCCATCGCCGCCACAGCGCTCCTGTGCGTGCTCGCCACGGCACTCCTCGTGCGGCGCGAACGCCGGCACGCCGAACCGATCATCCCGCGCGCGCTGTTCGCCACCTCCCAATTTGCCGCCGCCAACGGCGTCGGCTTTCTCATCAACCTGGCGGCTTACGGCCAGTTGTTCCTGCTGAGTCTCTTCCTGCAGCATGCGCGCGGCGCCGACGCGCTGCAGACGGGCATCGAGCTGGTGCCGATGCTGGCCGTGTTTTCCATTGGCAACCTCATCTCGGGCCGCGTATCGGCGCGCTGGAACCTGCCGGCGTCGCTGCTGGGCGGCGTATCGCTCGCGGCGGCGATGAGCGCAATCGGCATGCTCGCCTTCTCTCCCGACGTTGCCTACTGGCCCTTCACGCTCGTCGTCGCCCTGGCCAACCTGGGCGTCGGCATCGCCGTGCCCGCCATGACCAGCATCGTCATGCAGGTGTCCGGCAAGCACCACGCCAACAGCGCCGCGGCGGCCCTGAATGCCAACCGCCAGTCCGGCGCGCTGGTCGGCGTCGCGGTGATGGGCACCCTCCTGCACCTGCTGCCGGACTGGCGCGCCAGCCTGCCCGCCGCCTATGCCGTGATCACGGCCAGCTACGCGCTCACGGTCGCGCTGGCATGGCGCCACCTTCGACGGGCTCGCAACGCCTGACGCGCGCCGGCCTGCATGGCAAGGGCCACGGGTTTGCTTCACAATGACGCAAACCCGAACAAGGAGACCTGCATGTCCAGCCCTGCCGCGACCAGCCCTGACTCGTCCCGCTCCATCCGCCACGTCGCCATCGTCGGCGCCGGCACCATCGGCGCCAGTTGGGCGGCGCTGTTTCTCGCGCAGGGCCTGGAAGTCGTGGTCAGCGATCCCGGCCCGCACGCGCAGGGGCAGACCGTCGCGCGCGTGCAGGCGGCATGGCCGGTCCTGACCGAGTTGGGCCATGTCCGGGCGGGCGCCACGCCCGACGCGCTACGCTTCGAACCCGATCTGGAAGCGGCATTGGCCGGGGCGGACTTCGTGCAGGAAAACGCGCCGGAGCGTGAAGACTTCAAAACCGACCTCTTCGCGCGCATGGACGCCGTGCTGCCCCCGCACGTGATCGTCGCATCCAGTTCGTCCGGCCTCATCATGAGCCGGCTCCAATCGCGCTGCCGCCATCCGGAGCGATTCGTCATCGGCCATCCCTTCAACCCGCCCCATCTGATTCCGCTCGTGGAGGTGGTGGGCGGCGACCAGACCTCTGCGCAGACGATGGACCGCGCCATCGACTTCTACCGCAGCATGGGCAAGCATCCCATCCGGCTGAACAAAGAAGTGCCCGGCCATATCGCCAACCGCCTGCAAGCCGCGTTGTGGCGCGAAGCCATCCACCTCGCCGCCGAAAATGTCGCCAGCGTCGCGGACATCGACGCCGCCGTATCGCAAGGCCCGGGCCTGCGCTGGGCGCTCTTCGGACCGCACATGACATTCAACCTGGGCGGCGGCGAAGGCGGGATGGCGCATTTCATGCACCACTTGCTCGGTCCGGTGCAGACCTGGTGGGATGACCTCGGCGCGCCCGACGTCACGCCCGACCTGCAGCAACGCCTCATCGAGGGCGTCAACGCCGAGGCCGGCCATCGCAGCATCGCCGATCTCGTCGAGACACGCGACGCGCAGCTCACGGCGCTGATCAAGACCTTGCGGCGCTGACCAAGATCTTGCGGTATTGATCCAGACCTTGCGGCGCTGACCAAGACCTTGCGGCATTGATCCAGACCTTGCGCCGCTGACCGGTCCTGGACGGCGACGCTGTTATCCTGGAACGCGGGACTGGCTGCATCCGCCGGGGTACGGCTTCATTTTGCGAAGCCCTGGTCCCGGCTTTGGCCCGTTTGCCGCGGTCCCGCGCCGTGGTCCCAAGGTGCCGCGTCCCGGGACCTGACGCCACTTTCCCGAACCTTGCCTCATTTTCAACCAAGGAATGTTCTCGAATGATCTCCGTGACTCACGACACCGAACGCTCCCGCTTCACCGCCACCGTCGACGGCGTGCTGTGCGTGCTGGACTATCAACTCCAGGACGGCGCCATGGCCATCACGCACACCGGCGTGCCCAGTGCGGTGGGCGGACGCGGCATCGCCGCCGAATTGACGCGCCAGGCGCTGCTCACCGCACGCACGAACGGCTGGAAGGTGCGTCCCTATTGCTCTTACGCCGACGCCTACATCCGTCGCCATCCCGAATACGCCGACCTGCTGGCCTGATCACACCGCCCATCCCCCGTGTCCAAACAATCCAGCCCTTCCAAGACACCCTGCCCTTGCGGCCGGCCCGCGGCCTATCCCGACTGCTGCGGCCGCTGGCATGACGGCCCGCAGGCGTTGCAAGCGCCCACCGCCGAAGCCCTGATGCGCTCGCGCTACAGCGCGTTCGTCATGGACAAGCTCCCCTACCTGCTTGCCACCTGGCATCCCAGCACACGTCCCGCCTCGCTCGACCCCAATCCCCCCGGCCTGAAATGGCTGGGCCTCGACATCAAGGCAGCCGCCAGCCAGGACGCGGACCACGCCACCGTCGAATTCGTGGCCAGAAGCCGCCTGGACGGACGCGCCAGCCGCATGCACGAGACCAGCCGTTTCGTGCGCGAAGGCGGGCAGTGGTTCTACGTGGACGGCGACCTGCGCTGATCCCCGCCCGCCGGAAATCGCCGCGACGCCCTCATGCCCCGATATCGGGGCCGATAGCTTGAGTCCCCATCATCCCCCAACGTCAGGGCCGATGGCTTGCTCGAGCGCGGCGATCAGATCCTGCTCTACCGTCCCGAACGCGCGCGTATCGCCCACAATCGCCAATTCCGTAGGCGGCACCGCCGCGAATCCGTCCGCGTCGCCCAGTTCGCGGTGCGACGCCAGGCGAGCGAATGCCGGCAACAGGCTCACGCCCAGTCCCGCCGCCACCGCCGCTTGCACACCGGCAAGACTATGGCTGAGATACGCAATGTGCCAAGGCCGGCCGGCGCTTTCCAGCGCGTAGATCATCCGTTTTCGATAGATGCAGCCCTGCGGAAACAAGACCAGCGGCACAGGCCCCGATTCCCCGTTCCGCCGCCGGCCGTCCACCCAGACCAGCCGTTCCGGCCACGCCGCCAGGCAGGCCCCGTCCCCCGGTTCGCGCTTGACCAGCGCCAGATGCAGGTCCCCGGACGCCAACCCGGCGCGCAGCTCCGCGCTCATGCCGCTCACGGTCTCAAGCCGCACCTCCTCATGGCTGGCGGCAAACTCGGCCAGCAGCACGGTCAGGCGCGACACGTCAAAATCCTCCGGCACCCCCAACCGCAGCACGCGCGCGGAGCGCGGCGCAGAAAACACATGCTCCGCTTCGCCCGCAATGGCGAGCAGCCGCCGGGCATAAGCCAGCATAAGCTCGCCGTCTTCGGTAACAGACACATTTCCACCGGCGCGGTCGCGCAGCAGCAGCGTCTTGCCGACGCTTTGCTCCAGCTTGCGCACCTGCTGGCTGACTGTCGACTGCGTGCGATGCACACGCCGGGCAGCCCGCGTGAAACTGCCCTCTTCGACGACGCACACCAGCGTTTTCAGGAGTTCAAGGTCCAACATCGGGTTTCGTAGATTCGGGTTCGTGGATCGGGATTCGGGATTCGGGATTCGGGATTCGGGATTCGGGATTCGGGATTCGGGATTCGGGATTCGGAAATTGGATTTGGAGTCGGGCTCGCCCGTCGGAGTCGGAACTCGGAACTCGGTACTCGGTACTCGTGCTCGACCATGCCACCACCACTAGAACGACATTCCTCCCTGCTGAACAGATATCTAAAAATCCACTAAGCCGAATCCAATTATTAATTTTACAACTACAGCCCGGAATCTTACGCTGAAGGATCAACCCATCACCCTCGAGGAACTGACATGCCGCTGGATCAACTCCCCCGCCCGCAATGGCTTACCTTCGACTGCTACGGCACCCTCATTCAGTGGGACGAAGGTCTGCAATCTGCCGTGGCGCGGATCCTGGCCGCCCATCCGGGCTCGACACCGCCACCCACCGCTGCGCAGTTCCTGCACGCATACGATGCGCACGAACACCGGCTGGAACGCACCCCGCCCTACCGCCGCTTCGCGGATGTCACGCGCGAATCTCTACGCCTGACCATGGAGCACTTTGGCCTGGCCTACCGGCCCGAAGACGCCGAAACGCTCACCGGCAGCATTTCGCGCATGCCTCCGTTTCCCGAAGTAGTGGCCACGCTCGCCACGCTCAAGCAGGCCGGCTTTCGCCTTTGCATCATCTCCAATACGGACGACGACATCATTGCCGGCAATGTCGCGCAGTTGGGCGAACATATCGACCGGGTCATCACTGCCCAACAAGCCCAAGCCTATAAACCGGCGCGCGCCATCTTCGACCACGCTCACGCCGAACTGGGCGTCACCCGCCATGAGGTCGTGCACATCTGCGCCAGCCCGCACCTGGATCTGGCCGCCGCCCGCGACCTCGGGTTTCGCTGCATCTGGATCGACCGCGGCACCGGCCGCAAACCCTTGCCTGACTACCGGCCGGACGCTACCGTAGCGACTCTGGATTGCGTCCCCGGCCTTTTTCAAGAAGCCGGGTGGCTTTGATCCCCCTCTATTCCACTCTTAGCTAGAAGGCTGCCATGAACCAGGAACCCCGCTTTGCCGAAGCGCTCTTCCATGCCGACACCGTCGCCGCATTGCGGGCCGATCTGGCCCTGGCCCTGCGCGCCGCCGCGGCCCACGGCCTCGGCGAAGGCGTCTGCAACCATTTCAGCGTCGCCTTGCCCGGCGACCCCGACCATTTCCTGCTGAATCCGCGCGGCCTGATGTGGAACGAGGTCCAGGCAGACGACATCGTGCTGGTCGACGCGCACGGCAACAAACTCGCCGGCCGGCACGACATCGAACCGACCGCCATGTTCATCCACGCCGCCATCCACCGCATCGCCGGCAAGGCCTGCGTCCTGCACACACACATGCCGTACGCCACCGCCCTCACGCTCACCAGCGACCGGGGATTGGACACCACCCTGTCCCAGAACGCGATGCGCTTTCATGGCCGCCTCGCCATCGACGAGCACTACAACGGCCTGGCGCTCGACGTCTCCGAAGGCGAGCGCATTGCACGCGCCATGCAGGGCGCCGACATCGTATTCCTGGGCAACCATGGCGTCGTCGTCTGTGGCGAACGCATCGATCACGCCTACGACGATCTCTTCTTCCTGGAGCGCGCCTGTACCGCCCAGGTCCTCGCGCAATCCACGGGCCGCCCACTGGTGCCCGTCAATCCCGAGCTCGCATCCAAGGTCGCCGCCCAAATCCAGAGCGAACGCCTGCAATCTGAACTGTTCTTCCAGGCCCTGCGCCGCCAACTACCTGAACAGTAAACACCCGCGCCCCAGCCGAGCCAAAGTATTGCCCTCGATGAGTTGACGTCTACCGATCCCCCCAAAAACAAAACCCCTCGCGGCGCAAGCCGCGAGGGGTTCAATCAATCAATTCACTCTGCACTAAAAACAAACCCCCGCAGGGTATCCCTGCGGGGGTTTGCACAATAAAAGCCTGACGATGACCTACTTTCACAGACGTCCGTCCACTATCATCGGCGCAAAGGCGTTTCACTGTCCTGTTCGGGATGGGAAGGAGTGGTACCACCTTGCTATGGTCGTCAGGCGTAACGGGTTGAGCGGTTGCGGGTTAAGGCAACGGCTCCAATCTTGGAAGAAGCGCAACGTGTGGTGGTCAGAGCCTGGGCTCGATGATCACACACAGTGGGTGTAATTGGTGTTGGCTGGCTGCTGACGGGGCAGCCAGTAATTTGTATTGAACGACACTTGGA